>JBILIR010000151.1:0-4704 GCA_044368955.1 Limnohabitans sp. | reverse complement strand
CCCTGATGTGCGTGAAGGTGTGGCCTCGCTTAAGGGCAAACGCCCCCCCAACTTCGGCTGAACCCCGCAATGATTACAATTTCTGCCATGCAAGCCTTCAGACAACTGCGCCACCTCACCCGCTTCGTGCTGGTGTGGTTTGCTTTGTCTTTGGGCGTGGCCATGGCGTCTTCCTTGGTGGCACCCAAGGCCACCGAGCTGGTGTGTACCAGCGGCGGCATGGTCAAACTGGTGGCTGTTGACGGCACGGACAGTGCCGCACCCAGCCACGCACAGATGGACTGCGCCTTGTGTATGCCTGTGGCTTTGCCGCCTGCGCCTTGTTCGGTGTCATTGGTTCAACCATCGCCTCTCTCCCATGCCCTGCAGCCTGTTGCAGCGGCACATATTGCGTCGGCTACCGCGCCGCCACTGCCCTCTCGCGGCCCACCCGCACTCTGAACTTTCCAGATTGATTGAGCTGTCCAACCTCGGTTGGCGCTCGCTTCATTTTTGCAAGTTCGCACGCTTGAGCGCGTGCAAGAGAGGACATCATGTTCAACAGGACCTCCCTGTTTTTACGCTCAATCTTCTTGAGCGTGTTGACTGTTTTGCTGTGCACCTTAGCCGCGGCCCAGGACAAATCGCACAAGGCTGCATCGGATGCGCACCAAATCACCCATGTGATGAAGACGCAATTTGACAAACCGAATGCGCCTTTGAAAGTTCACCCAGTGGTCGTTGAGGGAAAGTTTGCCGTGGCTGGCTGGACCCAGGGCCCAAAGGGCGGTCGAGCCCTGTTGCAAAAAGAGCATGACCAATGGCGTATCTCGGTTTGTGGAGGTGACGGTTTGCTGCAGGCGAAGGTGCTCGCACTCAGCGGCATGGGTGAGTCTGCTGCGCAAAGCTTGGCCGCCAAATTGCAGGCAGCAGAGTCCAAACTCAGCAAAGCACAACGCCAACAACTCGCTTTGTTTCAAGGCGAAATCCAAATAGACAAGAACACTGCGCACGGCCAAGCCGCGCAGCATGGACAACACTGAATTAAATACCGGAGAAAAAAAATGAATCAAATCAAATTTGCATGGACACCATTGGCAGCGTCCATCGCCATCGCTTGGACTGGTTTGGCCATGGCACAAAGCCAGGGGGAGAACAACTTGGACACGGTAGTGATCACGGGTAAATCAGACTCCATGACGCAGGGCTCTATCGAAAGCGCTAAAGAGAATGTCAAAACCATTCCAGGCGGCGCGTCAATCGTTGACTTGAACCAAGTCCGTGAGGGACGTCAGTCGACTTGGAGCGACAGCCTAGGCTTGACGCCAGGGGTTTACATCCAAGATCGATTTGGCTCAGAAGAAGCACGTTTGGCCATTCGCGGCTCGGGTTTGAGCCGCACTTACCACGGCTTTGGCACCAAGGTGATGCAAGACGGTGTGCCTATCAACTATGCCGATGGCATGTTTGACATGCAAACACTGGACCCCAACGCCTCGCGCTATGTCGAAGTATTGCGCGGTCCAAACGCCACCACCTATGGTGCAACCACGCTGGGCGGCGCAATCAACTTTGTGGCCCCAACTGGCTACACAAGTCCTTCTTTTGTAGGTAAAGCTGAAGCAGGCAGCTTTGGATACAACAAAGTATTTGGCAGCACGGCTGGCGTTGGTAAACCAACCGAAGAGGGTGGCAAAGTGTGGGATCACTACGTGGCTGGATCGCAAACCCAACAAGACGGTTTTCGTCAGCATGCAGAGATGGAAAACCAAAAGCTGTTGGCCAACTTTGGTGTGAAAGTGAATCGTGATATGGAGTCACGTTTTTATGCAGCCTCAGTTCGTAGTCGCACCCAATTGCCAGGCTATTTGACGAAAGCAGAATTGGACTCCACACCCGACATTCGTAACCCGGGTGCAGCCTATGTCAACGACAACAACCAACGCCGTGATGTGGACTCGCAACGTTTGGCCAATAAGACAACGGTGCGTGTTGGCAATAATGTGTATGAATTTGCCGCCTATGCGATGAACTACAGCCTGTGGCATCCGATTGCCTACGGCATCATTCAGCAAAATGTTGACACCCAAGGCGGCCACCTCAAGTTGACGAACACGACAGGTGCAAACCAGTTCACGGTTGCCTATCTTCCAAGCACAGGCACAACAAAAGGCACACGACATGCTGCCAATGTCTATGGCTTGGTGACAGGTAATCCAACCAACGATTACACGCAAAAGTCGACAAACCATACATTCTTTGTTGAAGATAAATACCGTATTTCCGAGAAGACAACTTTGGTCGGGGCGCTTCAATATGACAAAGCAAACCGCAAAGTTTCTGATGTGGTTTCAACATCGTCATCCGACAACTACGATCACAACTTCAGCCAATGGAGTCCGCGTGTTGGTGTGACGCATGACTGGGCGCCCGGACAACAGCTGTTTGCCAGTGTGAGTCGCAACTTTGAGGCGCCGATTCAGGGTTTGGCGGGCACCACTACTTTGGCTACTGAAGCCCAAAGCGGAACCACCATAGAAGTTGGTACACGCGGCGAGGCCACCAAAGGTGACAGTCAATATGGCTGGGATGCAACCTATTACCGAGCCAATCTGAACAATGAGTTTTTAAGCGCTTGTGTGGTGGCTGGTTGTACCACTCCAACCACAACCAATTTGCCCAAGTCCAGACACCAAGGTGTTGAGCTGGGCTTGAGTCATTTGTATGACCGTCAAATCGACAGTCGCATGGCTTTGCTCTACAGCGATTTCAAATTCGTGGACAGCGTGCACTATGGCAACAACCAATTGCCAGGCTTCCCGCCCATCATTGTTCGTGCTGAAAGCCTCTACCGCTTCGGCGCAGAAGTCAACGGCAAGCCAAGCTTCTATGCAGGACCAAAAGTTGAGTGGGTCCCGCGCAAAGCGCCGATGGACAACACCAACACTGTTTACCGCGATGGTTACACCTTGATTGGCTTCAAGGCGGGTCAAGCCATCGACAAGCATTGGTCATGGTTTGCTGATGCCCGCAACTTGACCAATCAAAAGTATGCGGCAGACAGCAGCATCTCTGCGAACCTGGCCGGTGTGAATACGGCTGCGCTGTATTACCCAGGCGATGGGCGTGCCCTGTACCTGGGTGTTGAAGTGAAGTTGGATTGATTGAGAAAAAACCCATGAGCACAACCCCACACCCCTCTTCTCGAGCCATCCCTTGGCAAGCCCGCGCCATGCGCTGGCACCGCCGCTTGGCTTGGGCGGCTGGCGTGGTGTTACTGCTGTGGTGTACCTCTGGTTTGATCCACTCTTACTTGAGTTTGTGGGGGCCTCAGCAGCAGGTGTTTCAAGCGCCGCAGCGCCCATTGCAGTTGCAGGGCATGAAGCCGATCGCAGACATCCTCAAACAAGCGCAAATTGACGAGGTCAGCATCGTGCGCACCGTGGTGGGGGAGGACGAGAACCTGCTTCAAGTCACTCAGGACGCGGGGCAGGCGCGTCGCTATTTCCGCCTGAACGATGGCTTGGAGTTGAAAAACCACGACCACTTGCAGGCGCTTTTCTTGGCGCGTCATTTCATGGGTTTGCCCGAGGCTCCAGTGCGTGAAGTGCGCAAGCTCAGCGACTTCACCGACGAGTACCCCTCGGTCAATCGCTTGTTGCCGGTGTACCGGGTGGCCTTTGAACGTGACGATGACCTGGTGGTGTTCATGTACACCGAGACCAGTGTCGTTGCTGGCGTGAACAACCGGCTCAAGCACCAGTTGCAAACCGTGTTCAGGCAAGTGCACAGTGGCGCTTGGTTGGGCGCCATTAGCGAAACCGTGCGGGTCATGCTGTTGGGGGTGATGCTTTGCACCTTGCTGCTGACGGCCTTGGCTGGGGTCGGTTTGCTCGTGGGTGTGCGTCGCACCACCAGAGCGCCGGGTGTAAAACATTGGCACCGAGGTGCGGCCTATCTGCTGAGCCTGCCGCTGTTGCTGCTGGTGGTGAGTGGTTTATGGCATTTGCGGCAAAACGCAGGGCCCAAGCCGCCTTCCAATTTGCGCTTGTCAGCACCTATGAAAGTCGATGAAATGGGCTTTGCTCGGCCCCCCTCATGGGGTTCCATCACCCAGAGCCTGAATGTGCAGGGCTTGTCCTTGGTCCGCTTGCATGACAAGTCAGCTTGGCTGTACCGCTTGAATGTGGCCAAGCCACCAGACAAAACACCCACCAGCCCCCAAGAGATTCGCAAAGCGCGATTTGATGGCAAGAGCCAGTTGGGCGAACCGCTTTATGTAATGGTCGCCACCGGTAAGGTGTGGACACCCGGCGACCGCGAGTTGGCGCTGCAACTCGGAGAACGGTTCACAGGCGTGTCACGTGAGGCCATCGTGTCTGTCGAGCAGGTGATCCGTTTTGGCCCCGACTATGACTTTCGCAACAAGCGCTTGCCCGTGTGGCGCTTGAACTATGGCGCACCGGTGCAGGCCAGTGTGTTTGTCGACACCGCCACGGGTGTGTTGGCCGACATCAGCCCGGACGCCGCCAAAGCCGAGCGCTGGAGCTTCAGCTATTTGCACAAATGGAATTTCTTGGCGATGTTGGGTCGCCAAACGCACAACGCCGTGGTGGCAGGTGTGGTCGTGGCCATCATTTTGCTGTTTGTCGGTTTGGGCTGGCGCATGGCCTGGTTGGCACGAGGAAAAGCCCACAGGCCATCTCGCTGTTAGGCGCAGTGAGA
>JBILIR010000005.1:0-17054 GCA_044368955.1 Limnohabitans sp. | reverse complement strand
CATGTTTATTACCTCAATGGTGTTTGGCTAGGCAGACTTTTGCCGAATGGGTTCAATGATTGCCGCTTCGGTCAATCATTGCCGCTGCATCACAGGGCCTATGAACGCAGCAATTTCGCCCAGCTGCTCTTGCAACTCGGCACATTCACGCAGCAAATCGGCGCTAGTGGGGTAGATTGATAAACCTGCTTTGGCCATAGTCAAGGCCTCAAGCGGCTCACATTGGCAGCGCAACACGCGAACCAACATATTCCAAGTGAACTCAGTCGCACTGGCGCCTTGGATGTCCATCAACTCTCGCAAGTACTGCTCGGATCGAGCCCAGTCTTGATGCAAGTTGGCCATCAATGCGGCCATGGAAAGGATGTTTTCATCACCAGGGTGCAGGCTCAAACCGGCCTCACACAGCGCGTCGGCCAAAGCCGTTTTGTCCTCGGCCACCAAAGCCGAAATGGCTTCGCGAACCTCGGAGGCGGTGAATTCCGACACCAGACGGGTGTCAAAGTTGTTCGTGCTCAACACGGATTGAATCAATGCGTTCATTTGCAGGGTCTCCTGACGGGTTGGTCAAAAATCCGTCTACATACGATGTAAAACGGGTCTACCTGCAAATAAGCAAATAGCATGCCAAGAGAAACTCAATGACGGATGCCAAAATCGGCTCGATGCACTCTTGACAATGTGCGCTCTCTAGACGTTGTTGGGCGCTTCTCCCAGATCAAGCGGCAAACTGTGGATAAAGAAGCCTCTACCACTTGCCTTTGATCGTTTAGGGTCTGATGTCCTTTGAATTCCAAGCGGTGACTCCACAGACCAGATCGCCAAAATTGCTCAGAAAATGCCATTAATGTGGACTGCGCTTTAGGAACACGACAAGGTTCTACCGTTGAAAACTGCACCTCTTCAATAGGCAACTCGACAACCAAAATGCCTGCATCACGCAATAATTCAAAAGCATTGGTCAGCAATCTGCTCCATTGTGTTTGATTTTGCGGCAAGGACTGAACTACCACACGCTCCAATTGCCCTGGTTCAATATGAATACTCTTGCCATGTCTGCTAAGACAAATCAAAGGCCAAGTCTGCGCCTCGCACAAATCAAGGTTTAAATCAGCGTCGTTCATGTCGAGCGGAGAGATGTTGACCGCATCATGAAAATAGCTGCCATCATCAAACTGAACCAGTTTTACAGTTTGTGATGACGTGTGTGTCAATGTTTGCTGATGAGTTGACCACTGCTTTTCCAACAATGATAACAAACTTGCAAACGCCAGTGATGGATCTGAATTTATCCAAGCTTTATACTTTTCTTCGGCTTGTCGACACCAATCAAGCGAGGCAAATTCCTCAGAAAAAAATCGATCGCAACTGGCATCGTTGATCCAAAATACAGGCTCAGAAAAGTCCACAGGAATTACTTGGGTCGGTAAAAGGTAGGAAATAAGTGCCGTTCCTTGCGATAAAACATTAAACGCCCTGACCTGTTCAAACCGTGCGCTGGTGTAGTAAGAGATATTGATAACTGCTTTGGCTTGGCGAACATAATGATCTCTTTCCTCATAATAGGTAGGAGAGTCAAATACAGCAACATCTCGCCCTGCACGTTCAATACGTTGCAAAAAAGACTTCCGCTCAGCATTAACACTGCCAAAAAATAATAGATCAATTGGACGATGAGACCATTCAAGATGAGAGATCTCTCGATTGAGATGGGGGGCATTCAAAAATGGAATTAACGGAACATCCATTTTTGCTTGAGGCCTATAATTAGCTACGTTGCCGGGATGATAGTCAATCACTTTAGCTGTACGTAACAAATTCAAATAATCATCAGACAATAAAGCACCACCGGGACCCACTTGTTCTAGATTAAAAATGTAAGTACAGAACTCTGGCCCCAACCAAAGAGGGTGCACACCCAAGTGCGCTCCGAAGAGGATGTTCACAGAGTCATGACGGAGTCGATTTTTTCCAATTGTGACTACGTTGCCAAAGCGCTCAAGCCAATACTTCAGATAGTCTGCCGTATCCAAAAAGCCTAAGGAATGAACATACTGTTCGGGCTGGATGATGACAAGGTGAATTTTCATCTCAAGACATTTAAAAAATTAAATCTTCATTGATATGGCTGGAAAACCACTCATGTCACCGGAAAAAATTTCAAGATAAGATTTTATCAAATCAATATAGTTGTCATGACAAATTTGATCAAATCCCATTTTTCTAACAATACCATACGCAGCATTCAATTCATCTTTACTCATACCAGACAATAGCAATCTTCGGCCAAAACTATTTTTAAATCGATTGATAAGAAATTCAGAAATAAATTTAGTGTATTCTTGGGCCTCCTCGACATTTAAATCCAATGATGATAAGATTTTCTCGGAGTGATTCAACCAATATAAATCCAATACTGGAAATACCCTCAAATCAATAGAAGATCCCTTCAGAGAATTCATCAGGGACTTCTCACCTCTAAATAGACCTTCCCAATTACTCAAATCATAATAATCCGGGGGAGATCTCCCCCCAATGTAAGTTACATTCGTGGTGGAAAAGGCAATAAGCAGCAATAACCAATCAGCGTAAGGTATTTTGAAATCAATGGATTGATTGAAATGAACCCATTTTTGAATTGCATCGCGAGGGAAGCAAGAGTAAAAAGCAGGAATCGCCCCCATGCTATTGCAAAAGCTCTTGTAGCGATCTACGCCAGAATAATTTTGAAATGTTTGATGATAAATATTTGAACCTTGATTTGTGTATACAAGGTAATCATTGATGTAAGTATTATTTTTTGATTGACTCGATCGAATCATATTCATCAATTGATTGATTTTTACAGGTGAAACCAAATCATCGCAACTAGCAACTTGAATATTCGACCCTAACGAATTATCAATGCCCCATTGAACTCTTGAAAAGTAGTCTTTTTCAACATGAAGCTTAATTTTCTCATCAGCAAACCATGGACAATCACCCTCTCCTAAAAGCAGAATAATTTCAACCCCGCTTGCTCGATTTGCTTGGTCAATCCATGACTGAACAATATCAAAGTTTAATGCATCGTAACTCTTCATCATCAATAATATTGATAATTTTATTTCATCATTGATTGGTTCGAGCGATATTTCTTTTTTTCTTTTCAGATGAATAATATCAAATAACATTTGTACAAGGCTTTCACCATTCCTTGTTTTAGCAAAATTTTTAGCGTGGAATGATTTATCATTCCATTCACCCTCAACTGTGCAAAGCTCAATAATCTTATGAGCAAATCGATATTTATCATCCTCTATGACAATACCTGTCATTCCATTTGGAGCCAAAAAACCTTCACAACCAATAGATGTAGAGACAACAGGAACTCCATGGCATAGACTCGATAAAACTTTACCTTTTTCGCCGGCGCCGAATCTCAAAGGGGCAACTGAACAACGCAATTTTTCGAAAAATTCTGATAAATCTTCAACATACCCAATCGGAACGATCGCTCCAGAAAAGTTCCGATAAGATTCGGGCATATTTGAACCAGCAATATAGAATTTTATTTCTGGATCAATTGATTGAACCAAGGGGAATATTTCATCAATAAAATATTGAACTGCATCAATATTTGGAGTGTGATTATAGCCGCCGATGAATCCAACGGCTTTATCTCTATTCACCCAATTGTTCTTTGCACCAATAAAACTACGCATCAACGGTATGTGGTAAACGTTAAGGCTCGAATCAATCTTTTTTAATAAGTCAAATTCATATGAGCTGACTACAATTGATGCATCAAACTTACGAATCATTGCTAATTCCTTAGCCCTGATTTCAGTTAATTTATTAATATTTTTATCATGAATACCAGACGACCTCTCCTCTCTCAAGAAGTGCAAGTCGGATGTAAAAAGTATTTTCATTGCTTTTTCGCATACTCCAAATAAAATATCTTGGCAAGCAATTGCTGTTGTGTACCGAAAAACAATGGCGATCTTAAGATTTTCTTTATTTTCGACTAACCATCGACCAATAGATCCCGCATCTATTAAATCGACATCTATATTTATTTCTTTTTTAAACCCATCAATTTGATTGGCAGATGCTGAATTTAATGAGCAAAATGATACCTCATAATTCAACTTATGCAATGCCGAAAGATAGTTTAGAACATCTAATGAGCCAGAGTCACGAGCTCCGTCTGGCAAAAATTGATCAATGATAATTGCTTTCATAATCATTTTTATCTTGTTCGCTTCAAATACCCATCAGGCGCCACAGAAATCAACAATTTATGGTCAATACTCTTATCAATTTCAAACTCGGCATGTGATTTAAGGTATTCCCACACCGCAGTTTTAGGATTGTTTCCTGGGCTCCAAGGTCGGTCTAGACACATATCATTGGGTATGTCTTCAACCAAGGTATCCATCACTACACAATAACTGCCAACGCTGGTAAGCGGCGCATAGGCTTTTAACTCAGCCAGGACGTGGTCGTGGGTGTGATTGCTGTCAAGACATACCAATACGCGCTGATGGTTTTTGGCTACAGCCTTCACCTGCTGAATCACCTCTGGGGCAATGCTCGAGCCTTGAATCATCTGGATGCGTGAGGACATGGGATGCGCCTCAATCGCCTCTCGGTTGTGCTGACGAATATCAATATCTAGCCCCAGCACCTTGCGCTTTGATTTTTTGGGGTCCAGCACAGTCCCCGACTCAATGGCCTCGCACATGTCTAGCAATGCCAACATGGATGCACTCAAAATCAATGAACCCCCATGGGCAATGCCGGTCTCGATAATGAGGTCTGGCTTGATTTCCCAGATTAACTCCTGCAAGGCCCAAGCATCGTTAGGAAATTGGATGGCTGGGCGGCCAAGCCAGCGGAAGTTGTATGCCCACTTGTGCCGACTTATCTCTCGAACCCAAATTCGTGAAAGAGCCTGAACATCGTGATCTTGGCTAAGACCTTTTATATTTTCGGCAACTTCTTGTTTAAATTGCTCATGTGGATTCATTGAGAAAGTCCTTCCAATTAATGGTTGTTGGTTGAATTAGTTTTTCACCCTCAATGCCGCAGTTCGCGACTAAATCAAGGGCGGATACATAAGGAGTGAATTGACCGTGTAATTGCCGATATGGCAAGCAGCTATAGTTCATATAGCGTACGCCCACGCCAACAAGCTCAAAGGCTTCGTGATCCAAATAGTTGCGCGCTCCGTGCCCGGTAATGTAAGTATCTCCACCAAGTCGCAAGACGACTTCCAGTACTCGGCTGCTGCCAGCACCAGAAATGCCAAGCTCCTGTATGCCTTGGAAACAATCTCGATCTTTCAGACCAAAATAGTCATACAAAATCAACATGCTAAGCCTACTCAACTCCCCGATAGACTTCGGGTTGGCATCGAAGGCATCTTTGACCAAACGTAACATGTCTTTTAGGTAAGGAGCTTCAGCATAAGCTTGTCGCAACATGTCAAGGTGTTGACGCCGCCAATCCTTTCGAGAATCAATTTGGACATCCTGAATATGCTGCCCCAAGGAGAGTCCATGTATGGGCACCGTGAGCCACTTGATACCTGCCGCTGTCTTAATCTGTACCCTGTTGACGAAGCTACCTTTGGAGAACTGCACATCGTCATATATGACAAAGTGATCCGCCAGTCGCGCTTGCTCCAGCATTCCCACCCAAGGGAAATACATCGGCTGGGAAATAACAACATTCACAAGTGCTTCTCCATAAGCAGTACGTCAACGTGACTGCCTTGCAAAAAGACATGCTCACGCAACACCCCCACACGTTCAAAACCCTGCTTTTCATAAAAGGCAATGGCGCGCAGGTTGCTGCACAGCACATGCAGCAAGATCTTGCGTAAACCGAAGACCTGAATCACGTAACTCTGTAGCAGCTCCATGGTCTGATCTGCCACCCCATGCCCATGCACAGCTGGGTCGAGGCAGATACCGAGGTCACCACGGCCATGCATCACATCCATATTGGCCAACTGAACGTAACCAAAGACCTGGTCGTCGTCCGTCGCGGCTACGACAAAGAACACACCATCGGTCCGTGCGCTCCAATCCTTTAGCCACTGGGTCACACGCACCCGCGAGTTAGGGCGCGGCTGAGTCATCAACTGAGTTTGCAAGGCGACGTCATTGCGCAGGCGCATCAGAACCGGTATGTCATCCTCGCGCCAAGCGCGCAAAACTACATTTTGGCCAGCCAGCATATTCTCACTCGAGGAATAGGAAATACATCTGACGCGCATTTAGGGCTCCCACCTGACTTACGATCTGGCGCGCATGAGTCGGGTTTAATCCTACCCATACATTTTGAATATGTTCTGGCAACTGGGCGGGTGACAAAATTGGGCGGCCATTTAAGTCGCGTCCTTGAAGATAGACATTCTGATCAAGGTGACACACCACGCGTTGTGGCTCATTTAGACAAGACACCACGAACGCGCCATAAAAGCCTGCCCCATAGACTGCTGTGTCTACTCCAGTCGGCAATTGAGCCTCCTGAGAACGAACCCGCTCGGCAGCTTTTGACCAAAATGAGGCCATTCCCTGGAAGCGAGAGAGCCAATCCTGCACATCCAAGGAATACTCCGCCGACAATGCCGTCTGCTCTGCTTTTGCCATACGACGAGCCACCACGACGAAAGCACCTCGGTGCGCAGTGTCATCTATGGACTCCACAACCAGCCCCGCTCTGCTAAGCAGGTACGACAAAGATGGGCCAGAGAAATGGTTAACGTGATCCAGTACGATAAAGTCGGCAACGTTCGTTGCCACATTGGGCACAATGCAGTACAAAGCCCCGCCAGGCTTGAGCATGGAAGCCATCTTGCGCACCGATGCTTCAGGCTGAACCATGTGCTCCATTGAGAAGAATGATGTGACCACATCGAAATAGCCCTGCCACGCGGTAGGGGTTTCGTGCACAGCCCAACGACCCGGTTCGATGAACTTCTCCCAAAATGAAATGTATCGTGCGCTGACGTCAAATAAGTGCGGTTGGATATCTGAACGTTGGTTCAGTAAGCTCTTAGTCATGGCGCTCTTAGCACAACCGTAATCCAAAATACGAGCTCCAGAAGGCAAGGACAGCTTTTTCAGCAAAACTTGGACCTGATGGTCGGTACGGTAGACCTGCCTACCATCCGGCTTAACTTCGTAAATCTGATCCTCATCCTCGCTGTTAACGAGAATGTCGTAATCACTTTCATAGAAAGAAGCTGCATCCGCCATTTCTTCAGTCTGCAAGTGCGCACACCGACCGCAGGCATACACCCGCGTAGCACCGGAGCGCACTTGGCACAACGACGTCAAAGAATTCGCTCCTTCAGACTGATATAGGGGATCAGCCAGGGGTGCTGCACAAACGTTACAAAAGAGATTGTTCATATCAGCTATCTAAGCAGAGTTCAGGATGAACAGTGGCGAAATCGACACCGACGGCATAAGAGCCTTTCCAACCGTGACGCATACCCACGGGTTCATTGAAATTGAAATACCGGAACTGCATTGACCATCGCGAACGATGTCCAACGTTATGACCAGAGGCATGTAGCGTGAGGAAATCGATGATCACCAAATCACCCGGGTTAGAGAGCGGCGCGACCTGCTCGTAACGGGACACCAGCTCCTCTTCATCTTTGAGGATGAGGCCGTAGGCCCCCGTTTTGGATGGATTGAGTGGGTCGCGTGTGTAAACAGGCACCGGGCCATTGAGATGGGACCCCACACACAGGCGCACCGGGCCCAGCTCTGGCGTCAACTGCACCAAAGGCGACCAGTAGACCACGCCATCCAGGCTGCGCAATTGAGCGGGGTATTCCTGGTGCCATGGAGCCCGAAAGCGCTCTTCACCAGGGTTGTCCACGCGGATACCATAGCCACCTGCGGCGATTCCGGGCACGGCATCGTCCCGCAATCGCGCTAACAAAGTCTCATGTTCGGAGATGCCCAGCAGTCTCATGAACGCTGGAATTTGTTTGACGGCGTCATAAACTTCACCACCATACGAGCGATTGGCTTTGATTAGATCCTGGTAACCCTCATCAAAATGCTCGGGAACAAAGGGGCCGCGGGTATCCTGCAATCCGTGTCGCTTGAGCACTTGGCCAATCACCTGATGGATGCCTCTCTGGATCGGCGCGATGTCCCGCTCCAGGTCATAGAACCCTTTGATAACCAAGAACCCATCGCGTTGGAACTGCTGGATCTGTTCCGCGCTCAGTTGGCGGGAAAAAGTCATTGTGTACCCCTCATAAGCTCATCAGTAACGCAGATCACCACCCGGTCCAAATCCTCGGCCAACATATCGTGGTAACTGGGTAAGTTAATCGCCCGTCTGGGTATGTCCCAAGCCAGCCCATTGCTGTGCACAGCATTAAACATTGGCAAGCTCGATAACGGCCAGAAAAAAACCCTAGCATCGATATTCGCTGCGGTAAATGCTGCTTGCAGTCTTTCTCGCGTGATACCAGTTTCTGGAGAGAACACCACCGTTGGCATCCAAGCTCCATTGATCGTGCCTTGCGGTTGCGGGTTCATACAAATGCCATCTAACTTAGCCAAGCTAGATTGGTAATAGTCGAGTATTCCATGCTTTTTAGTGATTAGCTCTTCGATGCGCTCCATCTGAGCACAACCGATCGCGGCTTGTAAGTTGGACATCTTGTATTTAAAGCCAACAAGATCTGGCCAGAACTGCTTGGTCTGACCACGTGCCCTGCCATGGTTGCTCAGCGTCAGCACCCGCTCATACAAATCAGCATCGTTGGTCACAAACATACCGCCTTCACCTGTGGTGAGCGTTTTGGTACCGTGGAACGAAAAAGATCCAAACTTGCCCATGGAGCCAGCACGCCTCCCCTGATACACAGACCCAATAGCTTCAGCGGCATCTTCGATAATAGGTATCCCGTACTTTTCTCCAATGGCCAGCAGTCGATCCATGTCACACAGGTTGCCATAAAGATGCACTGCAACAATGGCTTTCGTTCTGGGTGTGATGACCGCCTCCGCTTTTTCGGGGTCAATGCACCAAGAGTCCGGCAATATATCCACGAAAACTGGCTTCGCACCAAGGTTCACAATGGGTGATGCTGTTGCAATCCAATTCGTATCTGCCATGATGACTTCATCACCTGGCCCAATGCCCAATGCGGCCATACCCATATGCAAGGCACCTGTGCAGCTGGATGTTGCAATGGCATATTGCACACCAAGGTGCTGTTTGAACAGATCCTCAAATTTATTGATGTATTCGTAACATTTGTCGCCCCAACCGTTGGCTGCAGCATCTGTTGCGTAGCGTACTTCAAGCTCCGTGATCGACGGCTTGGTGTATAGGATGCGTGATTTCATAAGACCGCGAGCTCCGGTACAGCCGTAACAAAACGAACGCCTTTGGTTTTAAGTGACGAGTTTTGTTGCACCACCTCTGAGGCAATGTTCCAAGGAAGAATCACCACCCAATCAAATGTCCGATTCAGCATCTCACTGGGGTACAAGATGGGAATATGACTGCCTGGCATGAACTTGCCTTGTTTGGCTTGGGCAGCATCGCAAACAAATTCAACGAGGTCGGGTTTAACGCCTGCGTAGTTCAACAGGGTGTTGCCCTTGGCTGCCGCACCATAGGCAGCCACTTTTTTGCCCAAGCGCTTTTGCTCGATCAAGAAACTCAACAAGTCGTCTTTGATTTTGTCTGCGCGGGGCTGAAATTTCAGGTACGTGTTCAAGTCTTGCAGGCCGTGCTGGATCTCCGCTTGCAGCACACTGCTCACCGCAGCCTGCGTTGAACGTGGATCATCTTGGTGACAACCGTAAACACGCAAGCTCCCGCCATGGGTGGGCAACTCTTCCACATTCCAAATTCGCAGCCCTGCTGCAGCAAAAATTCGACTGACCGTTTGCAGGGATAGGTACGAGAAATGTTCGTGGTACACCGTATCGAACTGGGCTTGCTCGATCAGGCGCATCAAGTGGGGGAACTCGAGTGTGATCGTCCCGCCCGGCTTCAGCGCAGCTTTTAAACCCCGCGTGAAGTCATTGATGTCGGGCACATGGGCGTAGACGTTGTTGCCCGCGATCAGGTCGGCTTGCTGGCCTTTGGCTGTCAGCTGCTGACCCAGTGCTTCCCCAAAGAACTTCCTCAGCACAGGAATGCCCAGCTGCTCGGCCGCTACGGCCGTGCTGTCGGTGGGTTCTATGCCCAGGCAAGGAATGCCTGAGGCAACAAAGTTTTTCAGCAAATACCCGTCGTTTGAAGCTACCTCAATGACCAGGCTCTGAGCATTGAGCCCCAGCTCCTCGGTCATTTTGTCTGCGTACCGTTTGGCGTGAGCCAGCCAGCCCGATGACGTACTGGAAAAGTAGGCATATTCGGGGTTGAACAACTCGTCGGCCTGCGCGTAGTCTTCGGTCTGCACCAACCAGCATTGGTCACACACCTTGATCTTGAGAGGGTAGTATTTTTCTGGCTTGGACAGATCGGCCTGAGTTAGGTAAGCGTTGGACGGCGGCGCAAAGCCCAAGTCCAAAAACGTATGCGTCAGTGGCGCACCACAATGCCGGCACTTCATAAAACAATTCCTCTAAAGCTGCTATCTATATAGTCGTGGCTGGAATCACGCACAGAGATGTCGGTCACGGGTAAAGGCCAGGCGATGCCCAACTCAGGATCGTCATGGCGCACGCCACCTTCAGACTCGGGCTTGTAAAAGGCCGTGTGCAAGTACAGCAACTCACTGCCCGCCTCCAACACCTGAAAGCCGTGGGCAAAACCCTCAGGTATCACCATCATGTGCGCGTTTTGCGGCGAAAGTTCTTGGGCAAACCAGCGTTTGTAACTAGGTGATTGAGGTCGCAAATCGACAGCCACATCCCAAACCTTGCCCTTCAAACACCTTACCAATTTCATCTCCGTATGCGGAGCGTGCTGAAAATGCAAGCCGCGCACCGCTCCCACAGCCTCGGTGCATGAGTGGTTGATTTGAACAATTTTTCTTTGGCCAATAACGGGTGAAAGCTCTTGTTCACAAAACAACCTTGCAAAAGCACCACGCTTGTCTTTGAAAGCTTTGCTCTCAGCCACCACCAAGTCGGCCATGGGGGTTGGGTGAATGATCATGCCGACACCCATGCGACTTGTGCACTTCGGGCAGACTCAACATATTGAGACAATTGATGCGTGCTGATCGCTGCTTGGCTGCTCTGAAAGGCTCGATACCAATCTGCGGTTTTTTCCAAAGTGGTGTCGAGGTTCCACACAGGCTGCCACCCGAGTTGAGCTTGGGCTTTGGCACTGTCCAAATAAAGCAAGTTGGCTTCGTGGGGTTGAGGCACGGCCGTCTGGTGCCACTGTATCTCTGGCCAATGGGTTTGTAGCCGATTCAGAACATCTGCCACCGTGCGGTTGCCGCTGCGCTCCGGACCAAAATTCCAAGCGCCATCAAAATTTTTATCGCCCTCGATGAGCTTTTGCCCCAAGAGCAAATAACCACTCAGGGACTCCAACACGTGCTGCCAGGGCCGTGTGGCGTTGGACGATCGAATTTCAAGGGATTGCTGGGCAGCCACCGCGCGCACCAAGTCGGGTATCAAACGGTCTTCAGACCAATCTCCCCCGCCGATCACATTGCCCGCCCTGGCCGTGGCCAATAGCGGCGCATCCTTGGCATGAAAGAAGGCGCTACGGTAACTCGCTGCCACCAATTCAGAACCTGCTTTGGATGCGCTGTAAGGATCATGGCCACCCAACCGATCGGTTTCTCGGTAACCCCAGGCCCACTCTTGGTTCTCGTAACACTTATCTGTGGTCACAGCCAATATGGCTTGAACGCTGCGGGTCTGGCGACAAGCCTCTAGCACGTTGGCTGTGCCCATCACGTTGGTGGACCACGTCTCAAGCGGGTCGCGGTATGAGCGTCTCACCAAGGGTTGGGCGGCCAAATGAAAAACCATCTCTGGCTGGGTCGACCTGAACACGCTGGCAATCTCGCTCGCTTGGCGAATGTCCAGCTCATGGTGTTGAACGGTCGATTCAAGACCCAACAAATTCCAATGATTCGGTTGTATTTCTGACGCCAACGAGATGCCCACCACGTCTGCACCCAATTGATTGAGCCACAGACTCAGCCAACTTCCCTTGAAACCGGTATGACCGGTCACAAGGACGCGCTTGTCGCGGTAAACATCACCGAAGAGTTTCATTCCCAAATTCTCCAAGGAGCTTTGCCCGTTGACCACAACTCTTCAAGCTGATTTTTGTCGCGCAAGGTGTCCATGGGCTGCCAAAAACCTCTGTGCTCAAACGATTCAAGCTGGCCACTGCGCGCAATGGTCTCCAGCGGGCCACCCTCCCAAGAGGTTTGATCGCCATCAATAAAATCGATCACCTTGGGGCTCAAAACGAAGAACCCGCCATTGATCCAAGCCCCGTCACCCGGTGGTTTTTCTTGAAAACCTTGCACGTTGGTGCCTTCGCGTAACAGAGCGCCATAGCGCCCAGGGGGTTGAACCGCTGTGACAGTTGCTAACTTTCCATGTTGTTTGTGAAACTCAATTTGCTTTGATACATCCACATCGGCAACACCATCGCCGTAAGTGAAGCAGAAGGCCTCATCCTCACGCACATAGTCTGCGACACGCTTCAAACGCCCACCAGTGAGCGTGTCATCGCCCGTGTCCACCAAGGTCACGCGCCATGGCTCAGCTTTTTTTGTGTGAACCTCCATACGGTTGTTTTTCATGTCAAAGGTCACATCCGACATGTGCAAAAAATAGTTGGCGAAATACTCTTTGATCACGTATCCCTTATATCCACAGCAAATGATGAAATCATTGACTCCATGCGAGGAATAAATTTTCATGATGTGCCAAAGGATAGGACGCCCCCCCAAGTCAATCATTGGCTTAGGACGCAAATGTGTCTCTTCCGATAATCTGGTGCCAAGACCACCTGCTAAAAGCACTACTTTCATGGTTAAACCTCAAAATTTTCTTAAAGATAAGCAAAATTCGAGCCCAAGTAAAAAATGAAAACGTGATTGAATAATTGACAGTGAAGCATCTGGTAGGCTTTTTGCTTGGCTGTCTTGATGAACATGAAAAAAACACCACCAAGAAAATTGCTGAAGGGTGAGAGCCTTGCTAAGGAGGCAACCACACTAGTGGTTGCAGGTAGCTTCAATGAGGCTGTCAAACTTGTGACACCATGGGTTGAGTCTTCTCCGAAGGACTTCAAAGCGCTTTTTTTGATGGGATCTGCGTTGTTGGGACTACGTCAAGCCCAAACTGCCATGAGCTTCCTACTTCGAGCTGAAGAAATAGATCCCAATAACACAAGGTTGTTGAACAACATCGGATCAGCGCACAACAGCTTGATGGAAACCTCAAAAGCCATTGAGTACTACAGAAAAGCACTGCTTTTAGATTCCAAGTTCGCGCAAGCCCACTATAATTTGGGAAACGCCTTGATGGGTCAATCCAATTGGAAGGAGGCTATTACGAGTTTTACAAACGCTATTGAGCATAAGAACGATTACTCTGAAGCATATGGAAACATGAGTATTTGTTTAAGCAAAATTTCTGCTTTTAATGAGGCAATCAATGTTTGTGACATCTATTTAAATCAATTTGGTCTTGAGCCTAAAATTATTATAAGCAAATGTCGTGCAATTTATGAAAAAGGTTTAAAAGCAAATGCAATTCAAATATTAGAGGCCTATGTTGTAGATTTGCCTAATTCTTATGAGTTGCACACAGTATTGGCCGATCTTTGCATGGCAACGAAACAGTACGATAAAGCCATACTCCATTTCTCCGAGTCCATCAAACTCAATCCACAGGAATTTGCGAACTACAATAATCTGGGTATTTTGTTGATGGAGACAAATCGTCACGAATTGGCCATTGAAGCATTTCTCAAATCAATAGAGGTCAAGCCTGACTCTCCCATTCCTTACCAGAACATCACCACCATATACAATCTGCGAAAAGACTATGAATCGTCGTTGGCTTACCTAGAGAAAGCTCAGCACTTAGATCCTAATGCTGCTTATATTCAAGGCATGATTGTACACGCCAAAATCCACACTTGCAATTGGTCCGGTCTTGAAAATCATATCGCAGCCCTGTTGAAATCGATACCAACGAAAGATAATCTTAGCAACCCCTTTCCACCGCTCGCCTACATCGAAGATCAGAAACTATTGACTAAAATTTCCAGTGATTGGATAAAAAATAAATGTCCAACGAGTCAATTTTTACCCCCTTTCAAAGCCAACTCACCAGATCAAGGTCAAAGGATCAAGTTAGGTTATTTTTCAGCCGACTTTCATTCTCATGCCACGGCGTTGTTGATGGCAGGTCTTTTTGAAACACACGACCGCTCTCAATTCGAACTGATCGCCTTTTCATTCGGGCCGGATGCAGACGATACGCTGACAAATCGAATTAGATCGTCATTCGATCAATTCATAGATGTTCGTGCTATGAGCGATCGTGCTATCGCAGCCTATGCACGTGAATTGAAAATTAACATTGCTATAGATTTAAAAGGGTTTACTCAAGACTCTCGCACTGGGATCTTTGCTGAACGAGCTGCCCCCATTCAAATAAACTATTTGGGATTTCCTGGTTCGATGGGTGCTCCTTACATTGACTATATCGTGGCTGATGACTACATCATTCCAGAAACAATGTCAATAAACTACACAGAAAAAGTCCTTCGCTTACCCCATTGTTATCAACCCAATGACGACAAACGAGCAATTTCATGCATACCCCAAACACGAGCCGATCATGATCTGCCTGACGGTGCTTTTGTCCTTTGTAGCTTCAATAACAATTACAAAATAACGCCCGTTGTTTTTGACATTTGGATGCGCATTCTGAAACAGTTTCCACAAACTGTGTTGTGGTTGCTCAAAGACACTCCAACGGCAGAAAACAACTTGCGAAATGAAGCCCAGGCTCGAGGGGTAAACCCGGATCGCTTGATTTTTGCCAAAAGATTAAAACCCGAAGAACATTTCGCACGCCAGATTTGTGCTGATCTGTTTTTGGATACGTATCCGTGCAATGCCCACACAACGGCCAGTGACGCCTTATATGCTGGACTACCTATGGTGACTTGTAGTGGTGACAGCTTTGCCAGTCGTGTCGCAGGCAGCTTATTGACCACCATCGGATTACCTGAATTGATCACCAGTAACTTAAACGAATATGAACACAAAGTGGTTGAACTGATTTCTAACTCCACCTTGCTAGCTGATCTAAAAGCACGCCTTCAGAAAAACAAAATCACGTCACCTTTATTTGATACTCTGCGCTATACAAAAGACTGGGAACAGTTATTGCTGCAAGTCTGCCAACGTTCTAAAAGCGCCTGAAAAAAAAAAACCCCGGTCGATTGACCAGGGTTTTTTATGCGCCAATGGCTGCTTACTGAAGCAAAGACAACACGGCCGAAGGCTGTTGGTTGGCTTGTGCCAGCATGGCAGTTGCAGCTTGTTGGATGATTTGAGACTTCGCCAGATCGGTCGTCGCTTTGGCGTAATCCGTATCCATCACACGACTTCGGGATGCGCTGGTGTTCTGAGACACGTTGGTCAGGTTGTCAGCTGCATAGGTCAAACGGTTGATCACCGAACCCAATTCTGCTCTCGCGTTGTTCACCGAGGTCAAAGCCACGTCCAGTGTGGTGATGGCGGTATTGGAATTGGTTTGTGTGCTGACATCCAGGTCCTCAATATCGGCCCACTCACCGTCTGATCCAGCGGCGGAAAGCGTGAAAGCATCATCAACCACATTGGCCAGCACTTTGATTTCTCCTGTGCCAGAGACTGAAACCGTGAAATCATCGGAAAACTTTGCGTTCAATGCAGCGGACAATGCGGTTGCAGCAGCAGCAGATGTGGTGTCATCGGCTGTGACGGTGTAGCGGAACAAGTTTTCATTCAAGTTCACCGTGATCACATCACCAGCGGAGTAAGTACCGCCAAGTTCCATGGTGGACACTTGTGCGGTGGCTGAAGTGGCTGCATCAACCTCGACAGCAGCAGCCGGTACGCCACCTCCATCAGCAGCGCTCAAATCGAACACATTGATGGTGTGATCAATGGTTTGATCAGCATTTGCGCCCACTTGGAAAGTGAACTTACCCGCGGTGGTGTTGTTGTCAAAGCTGGCATCCAGCACGTTCACGCCGTTCCACTGGGTGTTGTTGATCACGCGGTCAATTTCGCCCTTGAGTTGCTGGAATTCGAGGTCCAGGTAAGAACGGTCTTCGGCGGTGTTGGTGTCGTTGGCCGATTGAACGCTGACTTCACGCATGCGCTGCAGCATGTTGGTCACTTCAACCATGGCGCCCTCTGCGGTTTGCAACAACGAGATGGAATCGTTTGCGTTGCGGACAGCCATGTCCAGACCGCGGACTTGCGAGGTCATTTTGCTGGAAATGGCCAAGCCGGCGGCGTCGTCGGCGGCGCTGTTGATGCGCTTGCCGGTGGACAGTTGCTCCATGGCTTTGCTCAAGTTACGGCCGTTGACGGCCATGGCGCTTTGTGCCGTCAAAGCTTTGACGTTGGTGTTGATCACTGACATGGTATTTCTCCTTTAAGGCAGATCACTGGTGGATGGCAGGTTGTCGTTTGGGACCGACCTGCCTTAACGATTGACAGCTTGCGGGATGCTTGCTGTTAACTGATGAATCGGCGAGTGTTGCGAAAGCTTTAGCAAGTATTTGTGAGTTTTCGGAAAAATATTTCCGCTCTTAAGCAAAAACTTGCCGCTGCTGACTCACAAGCTCTCGTTGAAGAGCAAACCCTTGCCTTCTTCCAAGCTGTGGGCCATGCGTATGATTTCTTCCGAAGGAATCTGGCGCACCACTTCACCGGTTTCGATGTTACGAACCGTGATGATGGGCCGGTTGATTTCCTCGTCCATCTGAAAGCTAAGGTCTCGTCCATTGGCCTTGAGCTGCTGGTTCAAACGATCGATGGCTTCTTGGATGTTTTCTCTCATCTCTTGGGGGTT
>JBILIR010000150.1:0-4745 GCA_044368955.1 Limnohabitans sp. | reverse complement strand
GTGGTTCGCGCCTATTTAGAAGACCCTTTGGTGCACCGACAAATCTCTGCCGGGTTGGCTGCTTGGATATTGAAAGAAGGCGCTCAAACCGTGGCCCAAGCCAGCGCTTGGTCCATGCCGACCTTGCTGATGTATGCGGGTCAAGATCAGTTGGTGCTGCCGCAAGCGAGTGCAGATTTTGCACGCTTAGCGCCTTCACAGGTGCTTCAGTCGCAGTGTTTCAATGTGATGTACCACGAGATCTTTAATGATCCTGAAAAGGCCGTGGTGTTTGCCAAACTGCTGTCTTGGTTAGACAACCGCTACGCACACTAAAGCCAGCGAGACAGCACCGCCAGCGGCGCGGTTTCTGCGCGCAATACCCGTGCACCCAGGCGAACAGGTAAAAAGCCCTGCTCCACTGCTTGTGCTTCTTCTTCGCGGCTTAACCCCCCTTCGGGACCACTGAGCAAAACCACACGTTGGGTTTGTGCAAGTGCATTCAAAGGCGTTGTCGCCGCAGACAAAGACAGCATCCAGCGGGATCCACTGTCATCCTCGGGCAATGCACTTAAGCACGCCGACCAGCTTTGTGGAACGTCGATCTGCGGCAGCGTGTTACGACCCGATTGCGCGCAAGCGGCTTGTGCAATGCCCTGCCAGTGAAGTTGACGTTTGTGGGCGCGATCGGCATTCAAGCGCAGCACACCATGCGCCGTCATCAGCGGGGTGATGCGCGCAACACCCAGCTCGGTGGCTTTCTCCACCAACCAATCCATGCGCTCATTGGCTGGCATCCCTATCACGATGTGGCTGTAGATAGCGCTTTCGCGCTCTAGTGTATGGTGGCTGTCAATGCGTGCAGCAACGGTGTGACGCCCCATTTGAAGGATACAGGCGTCGTATTCACCACCAAGCCCATCAAACAAAGTGATGGCCGCGCCTGGTTGCAAGCGCAAGACTTGGATGTGGCGGCTGGTGTCGGCAGGTAAATCCAAAGACAAGCCAACTTGCAAGGGGTGTTTGCAGAAAAAACGTGGCACCTTAGGCTAGACCCGACCGTAAGCAAAACCGCTGACAGCTTGGTGGTCTTCGATGTTGTCAATCAAGCGCAAGAGCGGAGTCAGTTCCCTGTAGCGACCACAGGTGGCGCGTATATAGTTGATGAAGCGCGGTGTATCGGCCAAGTATTTGGGTTTGCCGTCACGCAAACTCAAGCGAGCGAAGATGCCCGCCACCTTCAAATGCCTTTGCAAGCCCATCCATTCCACCGCTCTGTAAAAAGCACCAAAGTCGCTGTGCCAGTCTTCATGGTCAAGCATCCCAAGGGCACGCGCTCTTTCCCAGTAGCGCACGGTCACATCGAGGCAAACATCTTCTTCCCAACTGATAAAGGCGTCGCGCATCAGACTCGCAATGTCATAGGTAATGGGGCCGTAGACCGCGTCTTGAAAGTCTAGAACGCCCAAGCGCGGCTCATTCAAATCCCACGGCATCATCAGGTTTCGCGGCATGAAGTCGCGGTGCACAAACACCGAGGGTGCTGCCAAGTTGTGTGCCACCAGCAGGGCGAAGCTGTTATGAAGAACTTGTGCTTGGTCCGCGTTCAAGGTTTTGCCACGGTGTTGGCCGACATACCAGTCAGGAAACAATTGCAACTCTCGTTGCAGCAGCGCGGCATCATAGGGGGGCAACACACCAGCACGGGAGGCCTGTTGCCAGCACAGCAAAGCGTCTAGCGATCGGTCAAACAAACCCTGATTTTTCTCTGGCTTGCTGACGTCAAGCGCCTGCATCATGGTGTCTTGACCAAGGTCATCCAGCAGCATAAAGCCTTGGGCTGGGTCCCAGGCCAGCACCTCGGGCACCAACAAGCCTGCCGTGCGCATCAAAGCCGCAATCTCCACAAAGGGCTCGCTATTTTCTTTGTCAGGAGGCGCGTCCATGATGATCATGCTTTTTGCCACAGAGCTGTCGACCCGAAAGTAACGCCGAAAGCTCGCATCTGCGCTGGCCGCACGAACGCTATGGGTTTGCAGCTGATGGACAGGGCCAACAAGCGCAAGCCATTGGGCAAACGCTTGGACGCGGCCGAGGTCTTGCCAGCCTAGGTGGTGAATCTGCTCGGGCAGGGAGACATCGACGGAAAAGTTCAAGGGAGATGGGCTCATGGATAATCCAAATTCTACAAACAGCGCTCTCGGGCGGCCCGGTCTTCTTTCATGTGCAAGAATTTTCAATTGTCAGTGTTCGCCAGCGTATGGTCCTGTACTGCTTTGTTGTGCACGCCTGTTTTGGCGCAAGAGGGGGAGCCCTCACTCAAACTCAAGCCCAGTACGGGTTTGATGGAGCGCTTGCCACCACATATTCGCAGCCAGTTGCCCACCTATGTGCAAAGCGACTTTATTACGGGCCGAACCGATCTGGACACATCTTTGCAAGGCAACAGTGTGCTGCGCAAAGCCGACACCCTGATTCAGGCCGACAGCATTGACTATTACCAACCAGACGACCGTGCACGCGCCAGTGGCAATGTGTACATGAACCGGGCTGGCAATCGCTACCAAGGAAGTTTGCTCGACTTGCAAGTGGACGCCTTCAGCGGTTTTTTCCTGAATCCAACGTACCAGTTTTTGCGTAACGAAGGCCACGGCCAGGCCGAGCGCATCGACTTCATTGACGACAAACACGCCGTTGCCCAAAAAGCCACTTACACCACCTGCACCCGCAAACCCGGCCCCTCTTGGCTGCCCGACTGGATGGTCGAGGCGGAAAAAATTAACTTTGACAATGACTTGAATGAGGGCGTGGCCGAAGACGGGGTATTGCGATTCATGAATATTCCTTTTCTGCCCATACCCTCGTTCAGCTTTCCTTTGAGTGCGCAGCGCAAATCAGGCTTTTTGCCCCCCGCGTTTGCCATTGACAACAAAGGCGGTGTCGAGGCCAGTCTTCCCTACTACGTTAACCTCGCGCCTAACCGTGACTTGACGGTGACCACCACCTCCATGGCCAAGCGCGGCACTCGCTTTGACGCGGAGTTTCGCTACCTTGAGCGCAAGATTCCCAACCCCCCCTTTGATGGCGTGGCCAAACTCAATGTCATGCCTTATGACGCTTTGCGCGGCAAGTCGCGCTGGGGTTATTCGCACCAACACAATGGCTGGTCTGATGCCCGCCAGCCCATAGGGTTTGGGTTCAACATCAACCGCGTCAGTGACGCTGATTACTGGAAAGATTTCTCTACCGTCGCGGGCGGCCCTTTAACGCAACGTTTGTTGCCCTCTTCTGCCACTTTGGGTTGGGCCAAGGGCACATTCACCACTTCCACCAGCGTGACCCAATACCAAACATTGCAAGACGTGACCTCACCCATTGCGGCCCCCTTTAACCGCTTGCCACAGATCAATGCAAATTACTTGCGTGCGGATGTGGGAGGTCTTGATCTGTCGGTGGGCGGCGAAGCGACCCGCTTCAGCGCTGACAGGGTTTGGTATTGCGCGCAAAGTGGGAAGTCGACTTCAGCCGTGTGTAATCAGCCTAATGCGCAACGTTTTGTTTTGCTCACCCAAGTCAGCGCCCCGCAATACTTACCTTATGGCTATGTCACACCCAAGCTGATGCTGCAAACCCGCCAATACCAGTATGACGAAACGTACAAGGGCATTTACGGCACCAGCAGCGCCAGCGACAACGCCAGTGTGACGGTGCCCACCTTCAGTGTGGACAGTGGCGTGGTGTTTGAGCGGCCCAGCCAATGGTTTGGCAGAGCGTGGACGCAAACCTTGGAGCCAAGGGCTTACTTTGTCAACACCCCTTACCGCTCCCAAAGTGACTTGCCCAATTACGACACGGGCTTGAACGATTTTAACTTTGCCACTATCTTTGCCGAGAACGCTTACTCTGGCCAAGACCGCGTATCCGACAGCCGTACCCTGACGGTGGGCGCCACCTCTCGTTTGACTGACCCTGACACCGGCGCAGAAGGCGCCAAATTTGCTTTGGCGCAGCGATTTCGCTTCAGGGAGCAACAGGTGTTGCTCACACCTACAGACACACCGTTGACCGACAGCTACAGCGATATTTTGCTAGGCGCAAGCACCTATTTGACACCTCGTTGGGCACTCGACAGCATCGTGCAATACAACCCAGAGACGGCAATTTCCGAGCGCTCTTCAGTTGGCACACGCTACAACCCCAGCAGCTACCGTGTGTTAACGGCGGCTTACCGCTACCAGCGCGCCATTTCCACCACCTTGGATGTGGCTTGGCAATGGCCGCTTAACGACTTGTGGGGAGACCGTGGTGTCGATGATGGGCGCGGACGCGGTTTGGGTGAACAGCGCTGGTTTACCGTGGGGCGTGGCAACTACAGCATGCTGGAGAAGCGTTTCATCGAAACCCTGACGGGCTTGGAGTATGACGCGGGATGTTGGGTGGGGCGTGTGGTCGTTTCACGCAGTCAGGTCTCCTTGACCGATAGCCCCAACAGTCGCTTGATGTTTCAATTAGAGTTCAACGACTTTTCGCGCGTAGGCATCAACCCCTTGTCGTCTTTGAAGAACAATATCCCGCGCTACCAAAACTTGCGCGAAACCCAGACCCAATCACCCAGCCGATTTGGCCAATATGACTGATTCTTCCATGACCCGTTCCTCGAATTTTTTGCGAAGTATGGCCGTCTGCCTATGCTGTGCTGGCCCTTTTATGGCCACGTCACAAACCCTCAAGCCCTCTTCCGGGGGTGCCGGCGCTGGCTTGAGTGT
>JBILIR010000004.1:0-17673 GCA_044368955.1 Limnohabitans sp. | reverse complement strand
GGCCTCTAGGCACAGTTGGGCCGAGTCGAACTCCAAATCGGTGGCTTGCATCTTGCGTTTGGTGCCTGCCGCCAGCAGCCAGTGTGACCAGCCTTGTTCAAAACCAATGCTGTGCAGCAGGGTCTGGCTTGACCAGTCCATGGCTTTTTTGCTGCGCTTGAATCGTTGTGCCAAGGCGGGCGAACACACGGGAAAGATGTGGTCATGGGTGAGTTGGAGCGCACTCACCCCTTTGGGCGCAGAGGAGGCCAGCCGCACATCCACGTCCACGCTGGCATCCAGTGGCTCACCTGGCCAAACCGCCGCCACGAGCCGAATGGGAATGTCGGGATGTTGCTGGGCAAAACCGGCCACGGCATCGATCAGCCAAGTCCTCGCGAAGCCCAGCAACACGCGAACCACCAGCCGGTTGCCCTTGCGCTGCCCAAAGAGCTCCAGCAAGGCCGTGTCCATGCGCTCGAACGATTCGCGGCACACCGGCAACAGGCTCTCGCCGGCGCGGGTCAGGCGCACACCGCGCGCCGTGCGCTCAAACAGCGCCACACCCACGCGGTGTTCCAGCAGGCGGACCTGCTGACTGATCGCCGCCGGTGTGACATGCAACTCCTTGGCCGCGGCAGAAAGGTTGAGGTGCCGTGCCGAGACTTCAAAGGCGCGCAGCCAGTTCAATGGGGTTTTGGAATCCTTCACAAAAGTGAGTTTATAGAAAATCTAACAACTCGTTCGACGAATTCATTGCTTTTCTTAATCGCTGTCGACACCTAACATGCCCTTCACCCCAGAAAGAGACATGTCCATGCAAATCACCGCCCCCCCTCCATCACCAGCCGCCAGCCGCACAGCACAACGCTCGGCCACCCCAGCCCAGTTGCTGGACCTGTCGCACGACGATCAGACCTTGACCCTGCGCTGGCATGACCAGCGCGTCAGCCGGTTTGCAGCCATTTGGTTGCGCGACAACTGCGATTGCCCCGCTTGTCGCCATCCGCAAGCCATGGAGCGTCTGTACATGTTCATCGACCACGACTGGCCCAGCATCACCCAAGTCAAGTCCACCGAGGAGGGGCTGATCGAAGTGCATTTCAAGCAAGGGGCGACCACGCACGCCTCGCGCTTTGGTCTTGGCTGGCTGCGCGACCACTGTTACAGCAGCGAGGCCCGTGCTGAAGGGCCGCCCCAGCGCCAGTTGTGGAACGCCGACTTGAACGACGCGATGCCCACGGTCGCTTATGACGACTTCATGGGCAGCTCAGAGGGCTTGCGCCGCTGGATTGGCGCGATCAAAACCCATGGCGTGGTCTTGCTGCAAGGCGTGCCCACGGTCCCTGGAAAACTGCTGGACGTGGCCCGTCGTGTGGGCCCGGTGCGCCAAACCAACTTTGGCGACCACTACGACGTCATCTCCATGCCCAATCCGAATGCGGTGGCCTACACGGCGTTGGGGCTGGAGCTGCACCTCGATCTGGTCAACTGGCGTTTTCCACCGGATGTGCAAATGCTCAGTTGCCTCAAGAGCAGTGTCAACGGGGGGGAGTCCATCTTCACCGACGGTTTTCGGGTGGCCGAAGACTTGCGGGCACAAAACCCGCAGGCTTTCGCACTGCTGAGTGAGCAATTGGTTGAGTTTCGTTTTCATGATGCCAGCTGCGACATCCGCGCCAGTGCGCCCATGCTGGCCTTGGACAGCCAAGGAAACCTCGTTCGCATGCGCTTCAACAATTGGCTGCGTTCGAGTTTGAAAGTACCCGAAGAAATCGTGACGCCCATGTACCAAGCGATGGCGGCGCTGTGGACCTTGCTGCGAAATCCGAGCTACCACCTCAACCTCAAACTCCAACCGGGTGAGCTGGTTGCTTACGACAACAACCGTGTCTTGCACGGACGAAACCCATTCGATCCCAGCAGCGGCGAACGCCACCTGCAGGGCTGCTACATGAACATGGAGGATTTGGACAGTGCGCTGCGGCTGTTGGTATGGCATTCCCCCGAATCAGTAGACAAAAAATGATGTCAAAACTGAATAGGAGCCACTGCAGTACGAAGGCAGTGACTGCTCTGCAGCGGCACTAGACATCCAGAGTTCTATCAACATAGCGTTACGTTATCCCAAGGCTTTTCGGTTTGTTGCAATCGCTTAGTCATGTCTTATGCCGAGTAAACGCTTGGTACCATTAACCCCTTGATTCCTCTACACACTTGCTATCCGTCTTCTCGACGGACTACACAAAGTCATGCGCATTGAGTCGTTGGCCGACCATCCATATTTGATCGCAAAGATTGCGAAACTCCTGCACGAAGAATGGAGCGCCTTTCCACCGTGGGCTTCGCTTCCGATCATTGAAGCGCGATTACTCGCGGGTGCGCAATTGAAACAGCCACCTTTCACATTGGTGGCGTTGTCCGCTATGAACGAATTTCTTGGTACAGCGAGCGTGAAACTCTTTGAACTTGCTGGTCACCAAGACAAAGAGCATTGGCTTGGCGAGGTGTTCATACTAAATACCTTAAGAGGGCGAGGCCTTGGCTCCGCCCTGACCAATGAATGTATCCAGCGGAGCATTGATCTGGGCATTCATACGCTCTACCTCTACACCCCGGATCAACAAAAACTGTACGAACGGTTTGGGTGGCACGAAGTGGAACAGTCCATGGTGGATGGCGAGCTCGTTAGCATCATGGCTAGGAATGCAGCGCGAAACACGTCGATCTAAGGATCGCCGAACGGCGAAGTCGCACAGAAAACAGCCCCGATTTCAGGACTGCTTTGAAGCTCTACAAATGGCCGTAGTCAACCTGAAGCAGTCCACAGGTCTGCTAGCCGGATTCATCTCGCACAGGCAAAAAAGTCTCCGAATCTCTGAGATGTTTGAGAAATTTTTCATCGTTGGAAATTGAAGCTCCCAATTCAAACTGGCCGGGGGCACTCCCCCTTTATCTAAAAATTTGCAGCTGCGACAAATGCTGCCATGCGCAATCTTTTTATCGCAGCGAATTGCCCCCACCCCGGGCTTGGCAGTAGGCCCGACTTATGGGGGCACGGAAGCACAGGGCGAGGCATGCGACTGATTAAAGCGCGGGACTGGTGGTGATTGAAGGTGTTGAATTCGAAAAATCCGCTTACATCCGCCGTTACATCGGCACTACTTGGATCACAAACAAAAAAGCCCCAGACTTTCGATCTGAGGCTAACTTGTTGACTCCTAAAGGAAATCTTTGGGGTGGCTAATGGGGCTCGAACCCAATCGGGAGGCGCCCTTGGGGTTCCCTCCGCTCCCCTTCACTATGAAGAGTACCTCTTGATTTCCCCGCCTTTCCCAAAAGTAACCCCAATTGAAAGGTTAACGGTAAAGCCTCAACCCGAAGCCAATTCATTGGGCTGTGGGTGCTTTTGGCAGTTGAATTTTGAAATGCCGTTTCAAGATATCTGCAATGTTTTCGTAGCACGAACCAAACCTCACCACCTCCAAGGTCTCGCAATTCAACAGTGTCGACGATGCCTGCCAAGGGTGGTATTTCATCAGGCCATGGTCAATGACCACATCGGCAATTTGCATGATTTCTGACTCGATGTCCTCGACGCGAAATTTGGTGCCATGCAGCGACAGATTGGCAGAAGAACCAAACAGCAGGGTACCGGTCTTGAAACTCAAGTCCGTGATTTCACGGTGCAAAGGACCGGCATTGAGTAGCATCAAAAGCGTACTGTCTCTTGTGCTTCTTGCAAAGATGTCGGAGTCTAATGATTGCAACAAGGGATGTTGCGGGTCGCAAGGCGCAATCAGGCCCAAGGGCAAATTGTAATCACCCGTGATGGCTTGAACAATTTCTTTGCCGCGTGGAGAAACTCTGTGCAATGCTTCATGGTGAGCATGGTTGCCCAGCATGGCATTGAGTTTTTGAGGTGCTCTGCGCTTAGTCTCGAAAATTCGATGAAGTGCTTTGGGAGTAGAAGCTATCAAGGAGTAGCCGACATCGTTGGGCAAAATAGAAATGCCGCCCGCTTGCATTACTTCCATCGCTTTTTGGGCATCTGCCACTGGATTCAAGACGCTCATGATTTTAATTTTTTAGGTTTGGAAACAAGGGGGTTAGAGTCTCCAGTGGAAACATCATTTTGATTTTTATTGGCGAAAATGACTTGTTTGCCCGATAGCAAATGGGCCATCATGATCGCCTTAGCCCACTCTCGATCTTTTCTAGCAATAGCTTGGACAAGGTCGTGGTGTTGCGAGGCGCTGCGCCGCAAGTCTTCTATTTGATACCGAGCAAAAGTTTGGTGAACCATGGGCACTTGGACCACGGCTACCAGCAAGGTTGCCAATCGCTGGTTGCCACAAGACTGCAAAATTTGCTGGTGTAACTCATTGTTAACCAGCGTTATTTTTTGAAGGAATCGCTTGTGATCCTTTTCAACCAATTCAGAAAATGAATCAGCGTGTTGCTTGAGTATCTCAATGCCTTTTGCGGTGGCGCGTTCAGCCGCCAGTTCGCAAGCATACGATTCCAGCATCACACGAACATCAAAAACTTCAAGTAAGTTTTCGTCATTCCAGTCAACCACCATGGCCCCACGATTGGGGTGGAGTTCAACAAACCCCTCCAAGGCCAATACATTCAGAGCCTGCCGAACTGAAGTGCGAGAGACCTTGGCCATTTGCGCAATGGTCATCTCGCGAATCCAGGATCCACCTGGGTAGGAGCCCGCTTGAATGCATTGCCTAATGACCTGACAAGCGCTCGCGACGCTTGTGGTCATTTGGATGGGTTGGTTCATGCTCAGCGCCAGTACTCAGGGCGAGAGAAACCTTTGGCCTTGGGATCTGTTTCTACAAAGCGGCGGTATTCGGCTGATTTGTACCCATTCACCAATTTGGCCATCAACTCACCTTTGGCCACATCTTGACGTGCAGCCAAAATGATTCGGTATTGCGCTGCTGGGTCCTCAAGTGCCAGAGCAGAACTCAAAAGCATGCCAGCTGCAATCACATGATTTCCCAAAATTGCTGCTGCATCCATTTCTGGCATGGCACGTGGCATTTGAGGTGCATCCAGTAAAACAAGCTGAATATTCTTGGGGTTCGCGGTGATGTTTTTCTCAGTGGCGCGACCCGCAGGTACAGCAGGGTCTACGGTGAGCAAGCCTTGCAATTGCATGAAGGCCAAGGAGCGCCCTAACGAGGTAGGGTCATTTGGCACAGCGACCTTCGCGCCATTGGGCAACGCTTTTAAATCGCGATGCTTGCTGGAATAAAGGCCCAGAGGTGCACTTGGCACCTGCAAAACTTCGGCCAAGGTGGCTTTGAATTGGGTGTTGAAGGTTTCCAAGTAAGCGCGATTTTGGAACACGTTCGCATCGAGCGAACCATCCATTAACGCTGAGTTCAGTTGAATGATGTTGGAGAACTCGGTGGCTTGAACCTTGATGCCTTGGCTTTCAAGATAAGGCTGGACGCCTCGCTTGAATTGGTCTGCATAAGGACCAGGGAAAAATCCAATTCGGAGCACACTCTGAGCGTGGCTGAGGCCTGAGCCCAACAAAGCCAAAGAGGCAACCAATGACAAAAATAAACGACGGTTTTTCATATCAATCTCCTGTTAAAAAAATTAAACACGCTTGTCGGACAACCTAACCAACCCATCACCCAGCCACTGAGTGGCTTGAACCAAGATAAACATGATGATCACGCACCAGATCATCACATTGGTTTCGAAACGGTAATAGCCATACCGAATGGCCAAATCACCCAAGCCCCCTGCTCCCACAGCACCTGCCACCGCTGAATAGGCAATGAAGCCTGTGGCAGTGACCGTTAAGCTGGCCAACAGGCCGGGCATTGCTTCTGGAATGAGAACCTTCCAAATAATTTGCAGAGGCGATGCGCCACATGATTGCGCCATGTCAACCATGCCTCTTGGAACATCGCGAAAATTTTGCTCAACCAGTCGAGCAAAGTAAGGAATCACCGCGATCGACAAGGCAACTGCTGCTGCTTTGGGGCCAATGCTGGTCCCGACTAAAAAACGTGAGAATGGAATCAGCAAAACCAGCAATATGATGAAGGGGAACGATCTTAGAACGTTCACAAAATAACTGGTCAAACGGTGGACAGCATGCTGTGGGTACAAGCCAAAGGGAGCTGTTAAGAACAACATGATGCCCAAAGGGGTGCCCAACACAATGGCGCTCACCATGGTGGCGCCAACCATCATGAAGGTGTCAAGTGTTGCCTTGATCAAGTCAGGTCCAAATTGGACCAGCGCTTCCATTAAACCGTTCATGCTTCCTCCTCTGGCAGAACCGTTTCATCGGTCCAGCCTCTTGCTGTTTCAAAAAAGAACTTGCCCAACAGACTCAAAGGCTCTGGAGAGCGCATGTCAATGTTGTCAACCACAAGCCCTTTTTCCAACACGATGGCTCGATCGCACAAATAACTGGCTACCTTGATATCGTGGGTGACCACCACCATGGTAATGCCCCGTTCGCATTGCAAGGATTTGAGAAGTCTCAGAATAGACAAGGCTGTATGAGGGTCAAGTGCTGAGGTGGCTTCATCACACAACAAAATGCCTGGCTCCATGGCCAGAGCTCGGGCAATGGCCACACGCTGCTTTTGCCCGCCCGATAGTTGTGATGGATAAGACTTTAATTTATCGGCCAGACCGACCAATTGCAAAGCTTGTATGGCTTTTTCTGTGGCATCTGGCCCTTCTCGGCCACTGACCTGAATGCCAAACAAAACATTCTCTAAAGCGGTGCGACTACTGAGTAAGTTGAACTGCTGAAAAATCATGCCGATCCGCTGTCTCACTTGGCGCAAATTTGATTCACTCAAATGCGTGATGTCCTGACCCTCGACCAGAATGCACCCGCCGCTGGGTGATTCCAAGCGGTTGATAAGGCGAAGTAAAGTGCTTTTGCCTGCGCCAGAGAAACCCAGCAAGCCCACGACTTCACCTCGTTGAATGGTGAGGTCGATAGGGTGCAGCGCATGCACTGCTTTTTTGCCCTGGCCAAAGGTTTTGGCAACCTGTTTTAGTTCAATCATAAGTAAATGTCGTATTTATGTCTGAAGGGGGTTGGCTTGGTTCCATGCTCGGGCTACGTCACGCAGTTGGGGCATCCAAGTTTGTGGCAGAGAGAGTGCATGATCCAACATGCGTTCAAAACTTGCGATGCGAAGTGGTGCCCCCATGACCCAAGGCCTAACGGCGTGATGCAACAACCTCGCGCTTTTTTCAGAGTCAATAGCCAACTGGTTCAAAGCCTTTGTGTAATGGTCTTCAAACATATCGAGGTTGCACATACGATTGATCAGAATCGTTTGATCATCAAAGTCAGCCCAAAGCGGAGTTGCCAACATGTTGCCTGGTACAGTCATGCGGTAGGGTTGCTCATCATTGGCCCAGTCAGATAAATATTCAATGCCAAATTCTCCTAGAAGTTGGGGTGTGAGGGTGGACTCGCTGTATTCCGCTCCAAACCAGCCCTGAGTCGACAGTCCACATGCCTTCAATCGTGACAGCGTTTCTGCAATGTAGGCCCGCTCTGTATCAGCAGTCATGGCGCTGGTTTGAGGTCGCGTGACGGATAGGCCATGCGCCACAAATTCAGCGCCATCCGCTTTCAATTGCGCAATCAATTCAGGGTATTGTTCCGCGGTCATGGCATCCACTGCCACGGTGGGCTTGATACCACGGTGCCTAAGGGCATCCATGATGCGATATGCCCCAACGCGATGTCCATACTCTCGTGTTGACACTCGTGAAATATTCGGAAAATCTCTGATCAATCCACCACCCACACTGTGCACTTGCGGCCATCCAGCAGGCAGAGGATCCTCGTAGGCTTCCAAAATGAGCAATGGAATTACGGCAAGTTGTTGCGAGCCTGGCCATTTGAGCGGGGGACGCTTTGGAAGAGAAGACCAAATCAGATGGGGGTGGTCATAGCCATGTTGGCGTTGGGCTGGCCAAGGGCCAGGTGCCTGTGCACTGGCCTTGTGAATCGGCAGCACACTTACTTGAAGTTTCTGAGCTTGCGCCAGTGAGTCATCTGCGCGTTGCTGAACCTGTTGTGCATGTGCGAGTTGTTTATCGTAGTGATTGTCTAAATAGTGCTCAGCAATGTCTTTGGCCGTGGCAAACCACACCCCTTCGTGACTTGCAATGTGGTCCAAGATTTGACGCAAGTGACCCACATGGTGCGGCTGTCCAATTTGATAAGGGTGCAACGCAATACAGAAGACTTTGGCGCTTTCGTCACTTTCAAGATAGAGGCGATCAAAGGCGTCTTTGCAAGCTTGAACAAAATATTTGCCGCCATAGGGTCTGCCATCCCACAAAGGTGCATCGTTCAAGTCATAGGAATATGGCATGGAGATGAGTTTGTGTCCTGGCACCAAAATAGGCACAGGCACATCGTCGTGCACCCAATCAGCATGGTAAAGCATGCCCGACTCTGCAATGAGCGCGGGTGTGCGCTCTGTATTGGTAATGGCGGGAGTCAAGATACCTTTGAGATCCATGCCTGTATGGCGTTTCAATGAATCGATGTTGTCTTGATAAAAGGCACGTTCTTGTGCCGGGTCCATGCCATACAAAAACCGCGTGTTGTAGATCCCGTGACTCATCACATCCCATTGCCTGTCTTTGATGAGTTGAGTGATTTCAGGGAAGTGGTCGAGGAGTGCCAAATTAAGAGAAGCCGTAGGCCGAACGGGGTACTCTTGCAGGACCTCGTCCATGCGCCATATGCCAACGCGGTTGCCATAATCTCTGAAACCGTATTCGCGCACATCCGGATGTTGAGGAACTCTGTCCCATGTTTCGCGACCTATCGCTGGTGGCGGAGTGTATTCATAAAATTCAACGTTGGGCACAATCCAAACGGCCAGTTTTTTGCCTTGAGGCCAACTGATTGGTGGACGTCCCCTAACGGGGGCATAGCGCACAAAATCACGAATTGATTTCATCACGTGGTTTCCTGTTTGGCATGAAGGTCCGGCCAACTCAATTGCCGAATATCTGGAGATTGGGGCAAACTCATCCAGGCTTGGTAGGTGGCTACCGCTTGTGCGGCGGTAGGCCCTGCGAACGTCACCGTATTGACGAATTTTTCTCGAACCTGCTCGATGCCCATGGGCAAATCGGCATGGCCACGGGGACGCCTGATCGCGGGGGAGGCCGAGATGCGCCCCTCTTTTTCATGAACCCAGAGTTGATCAAAGGGTGCAGCATCTCGCCAACCTGGCTCGAACTCTGCAGTCGTCTCAATCGTGACAAGGGCCATCAGATGTTGAACCTGCTCGGATTGAATAAAATCATCCTTTAGCTCATTCAAACCCACGCGACCTTTTAATAAAGCGCAGACCAAGGCAAATTGCAAACTGAACTTAGCCTGCAAAGAGTCTTTGGGCATTGCGTAGGGCATAACGGCAGCATGTCGCTGGCTGATCACGATGTGAATTTTGGCAATGCTCTCAGGTCGAATAGCTGGGTTATCTTCGCGCCAACCTAACATGGCTTCAATGCCACGCTGTGCTGCACCCACCACAGGAAAGCGTTTCAGGTTCAAGCGATAGCGATGAATCCACCAAGCTTCTTTTGCGTGGAAAGCGCTGGAGACATCCACGTGACCAGCGGGAGAAAAGGCGCGCAACATACCACGAGGCCCTTCGATGGCTTGCTCGCTGGCGCGAATCCCACTGGCCGCCATTTCTGCCGCCATCACGCCTAGGCTGCTGGCGCGCCCTCCGTGCAATGGCTTTGCCATGGTGCCAAAATTTTCAAACACGCCCCCTGCAAATGAGGCGGACAAGGCAAGAGCATGACAAATTTCTTCTTCACTCAATCCCATGATGGCGCCTGCAGCGACCGCAGAGCCCAAGGTGCCCAAGATGGCGGTTGGATGCCAGCCCTTGTCGTAGTACAAATCGGGTTCACGCACAAAGGCATCGGCCCAAACTTCGTAGCCCAAGACATAAGCCCTCAGGGCTTGAGTACCGCTGACAGGTTTGAGAGATGCATCGGCGGCCGCCAGAATGGCGGGGCAAAGCACAGCACTGGGGTGATTTGAAAATGCAAAGTCATCAAAGTCCAAGGCATGCGCAGCCGTCGCATTGATGAGTGCGGCTGTGCTCGCGGGTAATTTATTGGTTTGACCAACGCAGCGAGCGCGAGCTTGACCGCCCTGCATATGCGCCCAATTTCGAAGTGCTAGGACAACGGGCTCATTGGCACCCGCCAACATGACGCCTAAACAATCGACAAATCCTAAATGTGCCACTTCAAGGGATTGAGTGGACAGATCTGCCAAGAGACATTGGTGACTCCAATGTGCAAATTGTCTGGTTAGGGGGCTTGGGAGCATGTTGTGTATTAGGCCTGTTATGTATGCAATTTAGGAATCCGTTAAAAGGGCATGTAGTATTTTTCAGGGATAAATGTCTTGATGATTTGTTTCTGACAGTTTATTATGCATACTATTTTGAATTTTCAAAGCCTTTAAAAGGGGCCACATGTCAAATCCACTTTGGCAGCTTTCTGCCAGTCAAGCCAGCGCCTTGATGGCGAGCGCTGATCTCACCAGTGAGGCCTATGTTCGCGCTTGTTTACAAAGAATCCGTGAACGAGAGGGGCGCGTGAAGGCTTGGGCTGCGCTGGATGAAGCGGACGCCATTGAGCAGGCCAAGGCGTGTGATGCCATCCCGCGAAAGGGGCCTTTGCATGGCCTTCCTGTGGGAGTGAAGGATGTCATTCGCACAAAGAATTTGCCCACCCAGTTCAATTCACCACTATATGAAGGCTTCATGGCTGGTGAAGACGCGCATTGCGTGGCCGTGCTTCGCGAGATGGGTGCCGTGATTTTGGGAAAAACCAGCACCCTTGAATTTGCATGCGGTGGACAATTTCCCGAAACCACCAACCCTTGGGATATCGCGCGAACCCCAGGGGGATCTTCTTCTGGCTCAGGCGCTGCAGTGGCCGATGGCATGGTACCTCTGGCGCTGGGTACGCAAACCGGTGGCTCCACGATTCGCCCTGCAGCTTTTTGTGGAACATATGCACTCAAGCCCACTTGGGGGAGTGTGCCTTTTGATGGCATCAAGGGATTTTCTCCGCCCTTGGACACTGTGGGCCTTTTTGGGCGGTCCGCTGAAGATTTGGTCCTGTTGGCGCAAGCCTATCGGTTGCTGGAAGAGGCTCCCAAAATTCTGAAGAGACCTTTGCGTTTGGGTATTTGCCGATCCCCCTCATGGAAAGAAGCCGAGGCTGAAGCTGCTCAGGTGTTTGAGTCACTTGTTCAAAAGTTAAGCCTCATGGGCATGGAATGTCGCTCAGTTGAATTTGATTCGGAATTTTCTGCAATCAACCGTTGGCAAGATGAAGTGATGCAAAACGGTGGTCGATTCGCATTTCTCCCAGAAGCACTGATGGCGCCTCATGCGCTTCACGATGACTTCAAAGCCAAACTCAACAACCATTTAGGGCTAAAGGGGTCAGCCATTCGTCATGCGCTGAATCAGATTGACCGTTGTCGAATTCAGTTTGAGGGGCAGCTTGAGGGTTTGGATGGCGTTCTGACCTTGAGTGCGCCAGGCATTGCCCCACTGGGGCTCCACACACAAGGGATGGCCACGTTCAATCGCATGTGGACGGCTTTACAAGTACCTTGCATCAATGTGCCAGCACTCTGGTCTGCAGCAGGTATGCCCATCGGTTTGCAATTGGTGCATGCACGCTTTGAAGAGACCAAGTTGTTGTCATGCTTGCTGACGCTCATGCCCCACCTTGATGCAAATCGATATTCTTGGAGTTCCAAATGAAACTGATTGATCGTGGCCATGAACCCGACCTGTCACAGCAAGAGGAAGATGCCCGTTTGGCATTTGACTGCATGACCAATGGCGGCGTCAGTGTCTTGCCTTTGAGTGTGTCTTACGCCATTTTTGCGCACACGGCAGAGGGAGTTGAGCGCATCTATAAATTGAAGCAAAGACCCATGACCAAACCCAATGGTGTCATTGGAAGTTGGGACATTTTTCGTGAGGTTTTCAACGTGGGGCCACGAGAACTTGACCTGGTGCGTTGTCTCACCGTGGATCACAATTTGCCTTTATCGGTGGTGGCGCCGTTCAACCCTGCTCACGATTGGTTGAGGACAGTTCAACATGGTGCTTTACGCTTAGCCACCAAAGGTCAGACCATGGACCTCTTGATGAATGCAGGGCCGTTGCACAATGCGCTCGCCAAGATGAGTCTGGAGCAATCAAAGCCCCTCATGGGCTCGTCTGCCAATGTTTCAAGCTCTGGCAGTAAATTCAAATTGAAAGATGTTCAAACCGAACTCAAAGAAGGTTGCGATTTGGTGCTGGGCTATGGCACTTCAAGGTATGACAACAAATTTGGAATGGGCAGCACCATTGTTGAACTGCCCAGTTGGAAGATTTTAAGGTGGGGCGGTTGCTTTGAAGCGCAAACCAAAATTGTTGAAAAAGAATTTGGGGTGAGTTGGCCCGAACGGCCACGCGACGGTTCTTGGACTTTGGTGTGAACTTCATGACCACTTCAACTCTGCCCCTCTCGCCTTTTCAAGTGCAAAGTTTGCAAAAACTAAATGATTTATCTGCCCTTATTGGCCATACCCCGCTTCTACATTTGCGCCTGCGTTATCAAGGGAAAGTCTTTAACATTGGTGCCAAAGCAGAATCCTATAACCTCACGGGCAGCATCAAAGATCGGATGGCTTGGCGAATTTTGCGAGATGCTGTCCTGAACGGACAACTTCAAGCAGGGGACACCATCATCGAGGCGACCAGTGGGAATACAGGTATCGCCTTTGCCGCAATAGGTCAGGCATTAGAACATCCTGTTCGAATCATCATGCCCGATTGGATGAGCGAGGAACGCAAATCACTGATTCGCCTTTATGGTGCTGAAATTGAATTGGTATCCGCAGATCAAGGTGGATTTATAGGCAGCATAGAGCGAGCAAAACGCTACGGCACTGAGCGGTCTGACGTTTTCCTGCCGTCGCAGTTTGACAATTGGTCTAATGTCGCAGCTCATGAGGAAGGAACAGGAAAAGAAATACTCCAACAGCTTTCGTCGAAAGATTTAAAACCTACAGCATTTGTGGCTGGAGTGGGTACTGGCGGAACCGTGATGGGTGTCGGCAGCGCCTTGCGAAAAATTTACCCCGACATGCCCATTCATCCTTTAGAGCCAGCAGAATCACCGACCCTAAGCACTGGCTGTAAGCGCGGAAAGCACCGTATACAAGGTATTTCCGACGAGTTCATTCCCGCTCTTTGTCAGTTGAAGCAACTCTCTCGCATAATTGCAGTTCATGACACTGACGCTATTCGAATGGCTCAACGTCTCGGACGCGTGTTCGGTTTGGGCGTCGGTATTTCTTCTGGTGCAAATTTGCTAGGTGCTCTTGAAGTAGCCGCTCAGCAAGGCCCGGACTCTTGGGTGGTCACGGTATTCTGCGACGACAGTAAAAAATATTTATCGACCGACCTCGCGCGGACATTACCAGCAGCAAAGGGTAATGCCTGCGATGAGATTGAACTGATCTCATGGCATCGTGTTGATGCGCCATCTCCATACAAAGAAATTTCTGTACATCATGGCCCTTGAACAATTTACCGTTTTAGATTTAACTCACATGCTGTCCGGGCCTTACGGCAGCATGTTGCTGGCCGACTTGGGGGCAAGAACCATTAAAGTAGAGCCGCCAGGTAAAGGGGAGGGAACGCGCCGCTTGCTTGAAAACGATCCTCATTTTTCAAAGCAAGGCATGGGCGCCTACTTCCTTACACTTAACCGAAACAAGCAAAGTGTTTGCATTGATCTCAAGGATCCGCGAGGCTTGGAAGTATTCAAAGACCTGGTGAAACTCGCGGATGTCGTCATTGATAATTTCAGCGTAGGTGTCACCAAGCGGCTTGGGATCGATCAGGAGAGCCTGGCCAAAGTGAATCCTAAAATTGTGACATGCTCGATCACAGGCTTTGGCGAAACAGGCCCTGACATTGATCGACCTGCGTTTGATCAGGTGGTTCAAGCCATGGGTGGTGGTATGTCGATCACAGGCACGCCTCAAACAGGTCCGATGCGTGCAGGCATCCCTATTGGTGATTTGGCTGGCGGTTTGTTTGGTGCTATTGGCATTTTGGCGGCGTTGGCTGAGCGAGAGCGAACTGGCTTTGGTCAGCATGTGGACATTTCAATGCTGGATGCGCAAGTGTCATTGCTTAATTACATGGCCACCATGTATTTGATGTCGGGTCAGGTACCCCACGGAATTGGTAACAGTCACTTTGTGCATGTCCCTTACAACTGTTACCCCACAGCGGATGGGCACATCATCATTGCATGCATTGGCGATCCCTTTTTTGAATTGTTCAGAGACATCATGAACATTCCTGCTTTGCAGGATCCTGCGTTCAAATCTCAAGCTGTGAGACAAAGCCGAAAGGCTGAAATTGATGCTTGGGTGACGGAAGTTTTAATAGAAAAATCCAGTGCCCATTGGCTTGAATTGCTCACGAAGGCCAGAATTCCATGTGGCCCTGTGAATCGATTTGATCAAGCATTGCAGGGCTCTCAGATTTTAGCGCGGAAGATGGTAGTTCCTGTTCAATTGAACACAGGCGAGACAGTTAACATGCCTGGAAATCCTGTCAAATTGGAGCATGCTATTCAATCTTATTCAGCGCCGCCTACCCTAGGTCAACACACCGATGACATCTTGATTCAATTGATGCACTATGACGCACAAACTGTGGCTCAACTAAAAGCCGCTGGCATTGTGGCTTGAAAAAATGACATGAAACAACTTTTCATCACCGATGTTTCACCGCGCGACGGTTTGCAAAATCAAGCGGTGCATCTCAGTACGCAAGACAAATGCTGGTTGGTCGAGGCGCTTTCTGACAGCGGCATTCCCCGCATCGAAGCGACCAGTTTCGTTTCGCCCACAGCGGTCCCCCAAATGGCTGACGCAGCAGATTTATTGGCCGCCGTGAGTGGCTCTGCCAAAGACAAGCTGTGTGTGTTGGTGCCTAATTCAAAAGGCTTTCTGCGCGCTTATGCGGCTGGGGCTCGTGAAATTTGCGTGGTTATCTCTGCCACTGAAACAATGAACCAGCGCAATATTCGAATGAGTCTGGAACAGGCGATGTCCACCTGCCTCGACGTGGTGGCGCAAGCCCAAGAGGTGGGTCTTCAGACCCGAGCTTATGTTGCAGTTGCATTTGCCTGTCCTTTCGAGGGGCAAACTTCGCCTGAATTGGTCTTGTACTTATCAAAAAAAATGGCAGATGCGGGTGCAGATGAAGTGGTCATTGCAGACACCATAGGTGCCGCTCATCCTTCTCAAGTTTCAAATTTGATGCAACCTTTGATCAACAAAATGGGTTCAGATCGGTTGGGCATTCACTTGCACGACACGCGAGGCCTAGGTTTGGCCAATGCCTGGGCTGCCATGCAGGTAGGTGTCCGGCGATTTGACAGCAGTGCGGCTGGCTTGGGAGGATGTCCCTTTGCACCGGGCGCTGCGGGCAATTTGGCCACAGAGGATCTTGCCTGGTTAGCCCATGAAAGCGGTTATGAAACAGGTATTAAATTGCCGGAATTATTACAAGTAGTAGAGGGACTTTCTATGCGTTTGAAAAAACCCTTAGGTGGTAGAAGCTTCACCTGGTTGAAACATTATTTCTCCAAGTTATCGGCGGGCCTACCCCATAGGACTTGAGGGAAACAACGATGAGCTACGCGAACTCGGCGCCTGACTTGACCCTTGACCACATCGGCCTCATCGTGCCAGATCTTCAGGCTGCACATGATCTCTGGCAAGCACTTGGATTCAATTTGACCTCTCGTGCAGATCACACTCGCACAGATACTCAAGGTCATAAAATACCAGCTGGCAGTTCACAGCACTCGGTGATGTTGGAGCAGGGCTACATTGAGCTGATGCAAATTACCGACCCTTTAGCAGGACATCCCCTGACACCTGCCATGCAGCAACGATATGGCTTGCATATTGTGGCCATTGCCACTCCGGACTCTCGCGCTACGCACCAAATACTTTCAGAGTTTGGCACACCTGTCAGTGTGGTGATGGATTGGTCTCGCCCTGTGAAAGAGGAAGACTTTGAAGGTTTGGCGAAGTTCAGATTCTTCGATACGCCATGGCATTCCAGCGATCCCGCTTATGTTTGCTGGGTTCAGCATCTCACACCCGAATGCATTCGAAGACCTGGAGCCACCGTGCATCCTAACCGCGCACAGGCTCTAAAGTCAGTCATTTTTGAGGGCGTTGGCGCAGATTGTGCAGAGTGGTCGCAGCGCTTGGAATCATTCGGACTGGCACCATTGGTTCAATCCAACACAGGCCTAGGCTATCAAGATGCGTGTGTGAATTTGGGAGATTCTAAATTGTGGATTCAAGAGAAATCAGAAATCGCCCATATTCTGCCCAGTGTCATTCACATTGAATTGAATGACATCGATATTTTGTTGAAAAGAGCGCAAGCCTGTCAATTGTTCATTCAAACGAACGAAAAAAGTACAGAGATTGACTTGGGTTCGGTCAGCCCAGTTAGATTGCGAGTTACTTCTGCGCGCTAGGGCTTGAAAGGTGAATCGATCAGCAGACACGCCTGGGGACTTGAAAAGAAAAAAACCCTAGAGACCGCTAGGGCGTATGAATATTGGGGTGGCTGATGGGGCTCGAACCCACGACAACAGGAATCACAATCCTGGACTCTACCAACTGAGCTACAGCCACCGCAGGGGGAAATTATAGCTCGTTTTGTTGGGGGCTCAGCGTTTGACCGCAGGCGCAGGCGCAGGCGCCAAAATTTGGGCTTTGAAGCGGGACTTCAAGCTGTCAACATAGGCCTTGGATTCGGCCGCAGTCCAGGCTTGTGCGTACTGCTGATCTTGGGCTTGGCCCAGACCTTCGGCCGGCAAGACCTGCTCGACTTGAATCACCACATAACCCTGGTTGGGCAACTTCACACCGACCCAAGCGGGCAGAGCCTGAGCGCTGGCGCTCATCACGGCGTTGATCGCCTCGGGGCTCAAGCCCAAGGCGGCCACGCGGCTGATGGTGCGGCTTTCGCCCAAACCGGTGGCGGCAGCGCCGCCCTTCCAAGCCGACAGCGACTGCTCGCCTTGGGCCTGTGCCAATTCCACCGCGCGTTGAGCGACCCACCGTGCTCGCACCGCGTCTTTGACCTGTTCAAAGGGCTGGGTGGCTGCGGGTGCGTAACGCACGATGCGCGCAGCGGCCATGCGGCCCGAGCCCAACTCAACCGCTTCGGTGTTGGTTTTTTTGGCAATGGAGTCCGGTGAAAACACCGCCGAGAGCAAACGGTCGTTGGACCAAATGCCCGCGTCGGCTTGAACACGCCGCGTCAAACCGGTTTGGGTTTGAACGCTGATTTTGAAACGCTCGGCCACAGGCTGCAGGCTGTCGGCTTGCTCATAGACCATGTTGGTGAAGGTCTCGGCGGCCTCCGCAAACAGGCGCTGGGCTTGCTGCTTTTTCAGGTCGTCTTCAATTTGTGCGCGCAAGGCTTCAAAGCTGGGCTTGGGCGGCTCTTTGATGTCGGTGAGGCGGATGATGTGCCAGCCGAAGTCGGTTTTCACGAGATC
>JBILIR010000148.1:0-4762 GCA_044368955.1 Limnohabitans sp. | reverse complement strand
TTGAAGTGCGGATTGATGCTTTCAATGCGTTGCAAATAGACTTTCATGACCTCACGGCAAGACACCTGCTTGGCATGAATGACTTTGGAGAGTTCGTTGGCGCTGAGTTCGTTGATAACCATGCTGGAGTCCGTCAAGAAGAGAATCGCTTATATTGAGCTGTAAATGTAGCTTGGCAAACAAGGGGATGGGCATGCGACGCAATTGGTTGAAAGTGATGGGTGTGGTTGTGGCGGCCAGTTGGCTGGGTATGCCGGTGCAAGCCCAAAACACCTTGCCTGCGAACAAAGTCTTTCGCTTTGTGCCCCATGCCAATTTGGCGGTGCTCGACCCCATCTGGACCACCGCTTATGTCACGCGCAACCATGCGTACATGATTTACGACACCCTGTTTTCAGAGGACGCCAAGGGCGATATTCAGCCACAAATGGTGCAAAACTACACCACCGCCAAAGACGGCAAAACCTGGACTTTCAAGTTACGTGCCGGTTTAGAGTTTCATGACGGTAAAGCTGTCACCAGCGAAGACGTGGCCGCGTCCCTTAAGCGCTGGGCCAGCCGTGACGCCATGGGCGGGATTTTGTTTAGCTTCATCGACAAAATTGAAACCCCTGACGCCAGCACCTTTCGCTTTATTCTGAAAGAGCCTTGCGCCATCGTGCTCGATGCTTTGGGCAAGGCGTCCAGCAACGTGCCTTTCATCATGCCCGCCCGTATCGCGGCCACACCTGGCACCGAGCAAATCAAGGAACACATTGGCTCGGGCCCCTTCATCTTCAAAGCCGACGAGTTCAAGCCCGGCTCGGTGGCGGTGTATTTACGCAACCCCAAATATGTGTCGCGCAAAGAAGCGCCCAGCGGTTTGGCGGGAGGTCGCCCTGTTAATTTCGAGCGGGTGGAGTGGGTCATCATCCGCGACCCGCAAACCCAGTTCAATGCGCTGCAAGCCGGCGAGGTCGACATGGTGGAGCAGCCCAGTTTTGAGCAATACGAGTCGCTGAAAAAAACCGCAGGTGTGAAGGTGGACGATTTTTCACCCGCCGGCTACCAGTACGTCATGCGCTTTAACCATCTGCATGCACCTTTCAACAATGTGAAGATCCGCCAAGCCGCCATGCTGGCGATTGGCCAGCAGGCCTTCATCAACACCCAAGTGGGTATTCCCGATTTGGTGCGGGCCTGCCGCAGCATCTACCCTTGCGGCACGCCCTTGGCCGACGAGAACACCGGCTATTTCACCGGCGTGGCCAATGCCGCCAAAGCGCGGGAGTTGTTGAAGGAAGCGCGCTACGACGGCACACCGATTGTCATGATGCGCCCCACCGATTTGTCGGCCATCACCAAGCTGCCCTTGGTGGCCAAGCAACAACTGGAGGCCGCTGGTTTCAAGGTGGATTTGCAGCAAATGGACTGGGCCTCATTGGTGGCACGCCGCGCCAAAAAAGAGCCTCCCAAGCAAGGCGGTTGGAATATGTTCTTCACCACCTGGACCGCGCAAGACATTGGCAGCCCCTTGAGCAGTGCCATGCTCAATGCCAAGGGCGCAACCGGTTGGTTTGGTTGGCAAGACGAGCCGCGCATTGAAGCTTTGAAGGCTAAATTTGCTCGCGCCCATGAAGGCCCCGCGCAGAAAAAAATCGCCGCCGAGATTCAAGCCTTGGTGTTTGAAACCGCGGCCTTTGCGCCGCTGGGCCAATACCGTAACCCCACGGCTTTGCGCAGCAATGTCAGTGGCATGTTGCAAACCGCTGGCATTCCCGTGATGTGGGGCTTGAGCAAAAACTGATGGCGTCTTTTTTGTTGCGTCGTTTGCTGGCGGTGCTGCCTGTGTTGGCGGTGGTGTCGGTGGTGGTGTTTCTCATTTTGCGCTTGGCCCCTGGCGACCCCGCTGCGGTGATTGCTGGCAACAACGCCACCAGCGAAGACATCGCCAACATCCGCAGCCAGTTGGGCTTGGACGGCAACCTTGTCAGCCAATACGGCATTTGGCTGGGCAAGGTGCTGCAAGGCGATTTGGGTTACTCGTATTACTTAGGCAAGCCGGTGCTTGAGCTCATCACCCAACGCATGGAGCCCAGCCTGTCTTTGGCTTTGGGTACAGCCCTGCTGGCAGTATGTTTGGCTGTTCCCTTGGGCACCTTGGCGGCGTGGCGCATGGGCGGCTGGTTAGACCGGTCGCTGTCGGCGTTCTCGGTGGCGGGTTTTTCGGTGCCAGTGTTCGTGATTGCCTATGGCTTGATTTATGTATTTGCGATTCGCTTGCAATGGTTGCCGGTGCAAGGCTACAAACCTTTGTTCGGCCCGCAAGCGGGCAGTGTGTGGGAGTGGATGCGCCAACTTATCTTGCCGTGGCTGACTTTGGGCACCATCTACATTGCCTTGATTGCCCGCATGACCCGTGCCAGCGTGTCCGAGGCTTTGAGCGAAGACTATATACGCACGGCGCGAGCCAAAGGCATTGGCGAGATGGCGGTGTTGCTTCGCCACGCTTTGGCGAATGCGGCGGTGCCCATCGTCACCGTCATTGGCATTGGTGTGGCTTTGCTGATTGGCGGTGTGGTGGTGACAGAAACCGTCTTCGCCATCCCTGGCTTGGGTTCGCTCACCGTGGACGCGGTTCTCAACCGTGACTTTCCTGTCATCCAAGGCCTGGTGCTGTTTTTCTCTTGCAGCTATGTGTTCATCAATTTGCTGGTGGACCTGAGCTATGTGGTCTTAGACCCGAGGATTCGTCACTGATGGCTAGCTTGCAGCGTCGTTTATGGGACCACGGTTCGGTGCGCTTTGGCGTGGCGGTGTTGGCCTTCATGGTGACAGTCGCATTGCTCGCACCTTGGTTGGGCACGGTGGACCCCGCTGCCATGGACGCCAACCACATCAACAAAGCAGCAGGTTTGGCGGGTGACTTTGCACTGCCGGACGGACAAGTGCTGGCCCACACCTTTTGGTTGGGCACGGATAACTTTGGCCGCGATATTTACAGCCGTGTTTTGTATGGCAGTCGCATTTCCTTGGTGGTGGGCATCGCCACCGCCATCTTGGCGCTGGGCTTGGGTGGACTGTGTGGCATGTTGGCGGGTTATTTTCGAGGCGTCGACATGTTGCTGATGCGCTTCATGGATGGCTTGATGGCGATTCCCGCGGTGCTGTTGGCGATTGCTTTGGTGGCGGCTTTGGGGGCGAATGTGGCCACGGTGGTGATAGCGATTGCCATTCCCGAGGTGCCGCGTGTCACCCGCTTGGTGCGCTCCTTGGTGCTGACCTTGCGTGAAGAGCCGTATGTGGAAGCCGCTCGCGCTCTGGCCACACCCACGTCGGTGATTTTGTGGCGGCACATTCTGCCCAACGCCATGGCGCCGCTGCTGGTGCAAGGCACGTTTGTGGCGGCCTCCGCCGTTCTGACCGAGGCGATTTTGAGTTTCTTAGGGTTGGGCTTGCCCCCCGATGTACCGACTTGGGGCAACATCATGGCCGAGGGGCGGGTGCAGTTCAGTCAGCAGCCGGGCAATGTGCTGTTCCCCGCCTTGTTCTTGGTGCCCACGGTATTGGCCATCAACCTCTTGGGGGATGGCTTGCGCGATGTGCTGGACCCCAAATTTGCCAAGCGGGTGGGCTGATGACGCAGCCGGTGTTACAGGTCGATCACTTGAGCGTGGCTTTGCCAGCGGGTGCAGACAGGCCCATGGCAGTGCAGCACATCAGCTTGCAGTTGCGTGCTGGTGAAACGCTGTGCGTGGTCGGCGAATCAGGTTCGGGTAAGTCGGTGTTGGCCACCACGGTCATGGGCCTGCTCGATGGCGAATTGACAGTGGCAAGCGGTTCGGTGCGCTTGCAAGGCGAGTCTTTGCTGGACGCCAGTCAGGCGCGGCTACGTGCCTTGCGCGGTCGTGCCATGGGCATGGTGTTTCAAGAACCGATGACCGCACTCAACCCCGTGATGCGCTGCGGCGAGCAAATCGATGAACTGCTGCGCACCCACACCGACTGGTCTGCCCAGCAACGCCGCGATGCGGTGTTGCAGATGTTGGCGCAAGTGCGTTTGCCCGACCCCGAGCGCATGTGGCACAGCTACCCGCACCAACTGAGCGGCGGGCAAAGACAGCGCATCGTCATCGCCATGGCCATGGTGATGAAACCAGCATTGCTGATTTGTGACGAGCCCACCACCGCCTTGGATGTCACCACCCAAAAAGACATCTTGCAACTTATTCAAACATTGCAGCAAGAAACCGGCAGCGCGGTGCTATTCATCACCCACGACATGGGCGTGGTGGCCGACATTGCAGACCAAGTGCTGGTGATGCACCGTGGCGAGGCGGTGGAACTCGGCAGCCGTGCGCAAGTGCTGAAAACGCCTCAAGCGCCCTATACCCAAGCGTTGTTGGCCGCCGTGCCCAGCATGACGCCACCCGCCGCTCGCCATATCGCTGACACTCCGCCCTTGTTGCGGGCCGTGGCGGTCGGCAAAACCTATGACACCAACCGCGCTTTGCATGATGCCAGCGTGGCGCTGCGAGCAGGTGAAACCGTGGGCATTGTGGGTGAATCGGGTTCGGGCAAGTCCACGTTGGCGCGGTGTGTCTTGCGCTTGATTGACCCGAGCAGCGGTGAGATTTTTTGGGGCGAGGACGAGATCGCCACTTTGCCCGAAACCCGTTTGCGACCCTTGCGCCACCGTGTGCAAGTGGTGTTTCAAGACCCCAACCGATCGCTCAATCCGCGCATGACGGTGGGTGAGTCGCTGGTGGAAGGCGCTCGCAAC
>JBILIR010000147.1:0-4769 GCA_044368955.1 Limnohabitans sp. | reverse complement strand
CAGCATGATTTGTGGCAGCCTTTGCAGAGCATGCAGCTGTATGCCAAATCCTTGGCTGGGGCTTCGAGGCATCAGCAAGCGCATTTGCTCAAGGGTCTGCAACTCGCATCGTTTTATGTAGACGACTTCATGCACAGCTTGCGGCATTTGGCTGATGACAAAACAAAGGTGCTGGGCGCTCATCAATTCCAAGCCTATTCGCTTGACCATTTGCTTAAAGCCTTGTTGCAAGAGTTCGCGCCCATGGCGCAGCTTTGCCAGGTCAGGCTGCGCAGTCGCATCAGCACTCAACCGGTTTGGGTACATCCCCTCACACTGCAGCGCATGGTGCGCAATATGCTCGCCAACGCATTGCGCCACGGCGCAAGCGGGGGAGAAATTTTTCTCGTCACTCGCCGCCAAGGGGATGTGTTGTGGTTATGGTGCATCGACAAAGGGGAGGGCATGTCTCCAAAGCAGAGAGATGCTTGCTTTGAAGCTTTTGCTATCAATGGCGAAGCCCAGCATATTCCACAAGGTTTGGGTTTGGGCTTGTACAGCATCAAGCAACTCTCGTTGCAGATGGACACCCCCATCCGCTTGCACAGCCAAGCAGGCAAGGGCACCGCCATTGGCGTGGGCTTGCGGTTAACATCGCCGCGCAACCCCTAACCCAAGGAAACCACCATGCCCTGTGCCTACATCGTTGTTGACACCCTCATCACCAACGATGAGGAAATGGAAAACTACAAACTATTAGCCAAGCCCTTGGTGGAGAGTTTTGGCGGCGAGTACTTGGCCCGTGGCGGGCAGTTGGTGGTGAAAGAAAACCAGTTGTGGTCGCCCACACGTTTGGTGCTGTTGCGTTTTCCGTCGATGGCACAGGCGCAAACGTTTTATGACTCACCCGCGTACCAAAAGATATTGCCCATCAGCCAAAACTGTGCCCAACGCACCTTGGTGATGCTCGAAGGCCTCTAGGCCAGTCCTCGTTTTAATCTCGCGGGCGAAAACTAAAAATCAACCGCGTTGGCACACTGCCATCGACATCGCGCGGCAACATGGCGGTTTTGTACAGGCCGTTGACTACCGCGTCATCCCATGCTTTGTTTCCGCTGGACTTGAGCAAATTCACATCCTCGATTTTGCCGCTGGGACTGCAAGTCACTTCCACTTCAGCCGTAGGATTGCCCACCATGTTTTGCAACAAGTTGTCGGGAAAAGTGATGTTGGGTTTGACTTTGGCTCTTAATCGACCAATGTAACTGGCAGACGGGCCACTGGCCTTGGGTGCTACGCCGGTATCCACAGGTGAGCCTGTCGATCCTGCCATGGATTGCAGTCTCTTGACGGCCGCTTGGTGCCTAGCCTCTGCTTCCTTGGCCTCTAGTTTTTCTTGTACTTTACGTTTGGCTTCTTCTTCTTCTTTGGCAGCTTTAAGTTTGGCTTTTTTCTCTTCTTGTGCTTGCTGTTTTTCCTCGGCCTGTTTCTTTTTCAACTTGTCAATCGCGATTTGCGGATCGACCACAGGCGGTGTGGCTTGTGCAGGTTTGGCAGGAGGCGCCACTGGCGCAGGAGGTTCAGGCTCGGGCTCCGGCTCGGGAGTTGGGGGTATTTCTGGTTCGGGTGTTGCCTTTGCTGCGGGCGCAACCGGCTGGGGCACAGCAGACCAAAGCTCGGCTTCCACGCTCATGTCTTGCGGTTGTTGCGACCACAAGGTCCCCCAGTTCAAGGCCAACAACAGCAAGGCATGAACACTCACAGCCAGCACCAGTGCACGACCGTTGCCGCGGTCAGGCACAGGGGCAAATTCCAAGTGAGCGTCGGTGGAACTCATGTCTTCTGTGTCAATCGCTCAGTTGTACCGACAGACCTACGCGTTGCACACCTGCGCGTTGCAAGCTGTCCATCAGCTTGACCACATTTTCGTAAGCGATTTGTTTGTCAGCACTGATGACGACAGGTGTAGCGGCATTGCCAGCTTGCAGTTGCAAGGTCATGGCTGCCACAGTGTCCATGGTGGCAGTCTGCTTGACATCGGTGCCAGGCGCGTTGGATGCACTGCGCGACTTGACCATGATTTTGAGCTTTTTGTCGATCTCGACTGTGATGACTTGATCAGGGACGGCACTGGCCTTACCCACCGTGGGAATGTCAATCATGCTAGGAGCCATCAAGGGCGCGGTCACCATGAAGATGATGAGCAGCACCAACATCACATCGATGAAGGGCACCATATTGATGTCGCTCATGGTGCGCCGTCGCATGCTGCGGGGTGTGGACGAAGACATGGGGTTGGCCTCGCTTTAGCGTGTCAGTGTGGTGGCTTGTGCCCCCACATTGCGTTGCAAGATATTGGAGAACTCTTCAATGAATGTTTCAAGACGGTTGGCCACGCGGTCAATGTCGCGTGAAAAACGGTTAAAGGCCAGCACCGCAGGAATAGCTGCAAACAAACCAATGGCCGTGGCCACCAGCGCCTCGGCAATGCCAGGCGCAACCTTGGCCAAGGTGACTTGCTGCATTTCAGCCAAGCCCGTGAAAGCATGCATGATGCCCCATACCGTGCCAAACAAGCCCACATACGGTGAGACCGAACCCACCGAAGCAAGCATGGACAAGTTGGATTCAATCGCGTCCATTTCCCGCTGCAAACTGGCACGCATGGCGCGACGTGCGCCGTCCATCAACAAGCCGCTGTCGGTGATGCGTCGCTCGCGCAGTTTTTGGTATTCGCGCATACCGCTGGCAAAGATACGTTCCATGGGGCCAGAGAGCTTGGCGTTTTGCTGTGCCGCTGCAAACAACTCTTGCAGACTTTTGCCGGACCAAAACTCTCGCTCAAATTCGTCGTTCAAGCGACGCACATCGCCCAGGGACAAGAGCTTGCGAAAAATGGCCGTCCAACTGAGCAAAGATACAAACAACAAAATAAGCACAACCGCCTGTACCACCCAACTGGCATTGAGCAGCAGGTGGACAATGGAAAAATCTTGATTCATGACAAACGCTCCAAAATGGAAGAGGGAATACGGTCGGGCTTGAGGCTGGCAGCTTGCACCCAGCCAATGCGAATCGTACCTTCGCACAGCAACATGGGTTGTGCAGCTTGACGCCAAGCTTGTTGGGTGATGATTAAACTGGAACGACCTTTGCTAAGCAAGCTGGCGTTGACGCTCAACAGGTCATCCAGTTGAGCGGGTTTGTGGTACTTCAGCTGCGTTTCCACCACAACAAACATGCCGCCCGTGGCTTCGCGCAGCGCTTGCTGTTCAATGCCCAGATGGCGCAACCACTCGGTTCGAGCGCGTTCGAAAAACTTTAAATAGTTGGCATAAAAAACGATGCCCCCCGCGTCGGTGTCTTCCCAATACACACGGATGGGAAACTCAAAACTCATGCAGCCTCCAACAGGTTTTGAATCCGCTTGGCTGCGGTCTGCAAGTCCTGCAAAGAAGACGCGGTAGAGAAACGGACATAGTCGCCAGGCGCATGGGTGCCAAAGTCTCGCCCAGGGGTGATCGCCACATGGGCGTGTTGCATCAGGTGTTCAGCAAAGGCCCAACTGTCCTTCAAGCCCAGGCGGCGGCAAGCGTCGCGGCAATCGGCCCAGGCGTAAAACGCGCCGTCTGGCATGACAGGCACTGTCAAACCCATGGCATTGAGCATGGGAATGAAGCTGTCACGCCTTGCTTTGAAGGCCGAACGTCGGTCTTCATACACGCCTAAGCTCTCGTCTTCAAAGCAAGCCAAGGCGGCGTACTGTGACACGGTGCTGGGGCAAATAAACAGGTTTTGCGCCAAGCGTTCAATGACGGGCACCAAAGTATCAGGCACCACCAGCCAACCCAAGCGCCAACCAGTCATGTTGAAGTACTTGGAAAAGCTGTTGATGCTGATGATCTGATCGTCAATCGCTAACGCGGTTTGACCAAACGCCTCGTCATAGCTCAGCCCCAAGTAAATCTCATCCACCATGGTGATGCCGTTGTGTTGCTGCACCACTTTGTGAATCGCTTTGAGCTCTGCGGTGGCCACCGATGTGCCCGTAGGGTTTGAGGGAGAGGCCAATAACACACCACGTGTTTGATCCCCCCAGTGGGCTGCTACCTGCGAAGCACTCAGCTGAAAGCGTTGCGCTGCATCGGTGGGAAGCAAAACAGCTTTTCCTTGGGCTGCACTCACAAAATGCCGGTTGCAAGGGTAGCTGGGGTCGGGCATCAACACCTCGTCGCCATCTTCAATCAAGGCCATGCAGGCTAATAGCAATGCACCTGATGCACCGGCGGTGACCACAATGCGCCGCGCTGGCACTTGCACACCAAAGCGCGACGCATACCAGTCGCTGATGCGCTCGCGCAGGGTGTCTAAGCCGAGGGCGTTGGTGTATTGGGTGCGGCCATTGCGCACCGCCCGCTCAGCAGCCTCTTGTACCAAGGGCGGGGCGGTGAAATCGGGTTCACCGATATTGAGAAACACCATCGGTTGGTCGCTGTGCTTGACCTGTGCAGCAATACGCTGCGCCGCTTTGGCCATTTCCATCACATAGAAAGGCTCGATGCGTTGGGCGCGTTGGGTGATGCGCATATTTATTCGGTAGCGGCGGTGGGTAAGTCGGCCGTAGGCGTTTTGCGATCAGCTTCTACCTCGGTGGCACGCAATTGCAGGGCCAGTTGGTTGAGAACCGCGTTCACGTATTTGTGGCCATCAGTGCCACCGAATTCTTTGGCCAAATCGATGCATTCATTCAACACCACACGCCAAGGGATATCGACGCAATGCTGCAACTC
>JBILIR010000146.1:0-4779 GCA_044368955.1 Limnohabitans sp. | reverse complement strand
TTTCCGCTTGCAAGCAAGGCGTTTTTGGGTGGCTGTGTCAAAACCTTTGCAACAGCAGTTGCAAAACATGCAACCCGCTTTACCGCATGCGCAATTGCTGAGTATTTCACCTGGCATTTACCCACGCCCAAGCCAGCTGGCCTTGGACTCTGCGTCAGTTCAAGGGCTCAGTGCCAAGTTTGCCAAAGTGCTTTTATGGGTGGGCAATGACGCAGTGAAAAAAAATCTTGACACGGTGTTGGCTGCCTTGGCAAAACTCGATGATTCCTACCGCTTGCTGGTTGTTGGTAAAGCCATCCCCACCCAACCATGGCAAAACAAGTTGGCTCGCCTTGGCATTGCGCACCGAGTGAGCTGTTTAGGCGTTGTCAGCGACATGGCCGAAGTCTATGCATCAGCAGATGCATTGCTGCACCCTACGCTAGAAGATACCTTTGGTATGGTGGTTCTTGAAGCTATGTCGTACGGACTTCCCGTGGTGGTGAGCCAAGCATCCTATTGTGGTGTGGCTGCCGATTTGCAACACGGGGTCAATGCAATCATCTTGTCCGACCCCTTAGATGCCAATGCGCTGAGCGCAGCAGTTGTCAAATTGTCTGAACCCACCGTCTATGCCCAGCATCAGCAGGCAGCAATTGCTTTTTCAAAGCAGCACCTTTGGTCAGATGCTGCAAGGCAGTACGAGGTCTTGTTTCATAAACTGGCGGTAAAGTGAATACAGATCCGCGCTCGATTGTGATGATCAAGTCCCACAGTCTAGGGGTGGGTGACTTGCTACGCAGTTCTGCTGCATGGCGTGTTTTGAAAAACCGATGGCCCCATGCTCAATTGCATTTGGTGTTCTTGAGCAAACATCCTGGTTACCCCACTGAAGCCCTGATACAGCAACACCCTTTGTTGGCCAGTGCGCATTTCATCACGGTGCGCGATAAGGACCCGTCGCACCCAAGCGGGAAAAGGGTCTCCTTTGGGTCCATCTGGACCTCGCTTCGAAGCATTTGTCAAACAGTTCAGCCAGACATGGTGATTGACTTCGAACCTCATGGCATCAAAACTTCTTTGCTGACTTGGTTGGCAGGCAGGTCCCAAGGTGCGTTCACTGTGGGTATTGCGCAGTTTCCGTTTCGATCTTTTTTCTATACAAAGTCCGCGCCGAGTGTTCGTGAATTTGCCCAAAGCCATGCACTGACTTTACCCATGGACTACACCAACCGAGACTTTGTGGTGTTGCAAGCGCTTGGCTTGCAGCGTTCAGGTACACCCATCGAAATGCAAGTCACCGACGAGGGCAGGGCGTGGCAAAAACTTCACCAACATCGTTTTCACAATGATTTGCCAGTGATTGGCTTGAATATCGGTTGCGGCACACCAGACGCCATGGTCAAGCGCCCCGATTTGAAGCACTTGGCCCAATGCTTTCTTCACTTGTTGAAGCTTCACCCCGCCAATGTTCTTCTAAGCGGAGCCCCTTTCGAAAAAGATGTGAACCAGGCATTCATCCATTGTTTGAGGGAAATCAGTAGCCAAGAACTGCACATCGTCGATGCCGCCGGTGAAACGAGTTTAAGCAGCTCAACCGGTCTGATTGATGCCTGCGATGTGTTTGTTTCAACCGACTCCGGCCCCTACCATATGGCTGTCGCGATGCGTAAACCGACGCTGGTTTGGTTTACCTACCCAGAGGTGACCTCGTTTCATCACATAGCATGGTGTCTGCGTTTGATCCAGCCAAATGTGGATGAATTTGTATCAGCTGTGTCGACCCTGCTCGCTCACGACAAAACAGCGGATTGACTGAGTTTGAACATCGCTGCATAAGCACCTTGCGCTTGAAGCAGCTGTTGATGCGTACCCTGTTCAACAATACTGCCTTGCTCCATCACCACAATACGGTCGGCTTTTTCTATGGTGGTAAGTCGGTGGGCAATCACCAGCGTCGTGCGGTTCTTTTGCAGACTTTGAAGTGCATCTTGTACCAAGCGTTCTGACTCGTTGTCCAGCGCCGAGGTGGCTTCATCCAAAATCAGCACAGGCGCGTCTTTGTAAAGTGCTCTGGCGATCGCTAAACGCTGCCTCTGTCCACCTGACAAGGTGGACGCGTTATGACCCACCAAGGTATGAATATGTTGCGGCAAGCCAGCAAGGTAATCGCCCAGGTGTGCGGCTTGCAGGCAGGCGATGACACGTTGCTCGTCAGGCGTTTGGCCCAAGGCCACATTCGCCGCAAGACTGTCATTCAATATCACCACATTTTGGCTGACCAGCGCAAACTGTTTGCGTAGGGAGAGCAAATCCCAGTGCGCCAGAGGTGTTCCATCCAGCGAAACTTTGCCTTCAGTGACACTGACAAATCGAAGCAGAACATTGGCCAGTGTGGATTTACCTGAGCCAGAGGTGCCCACCAGGGCAACCGTTTCGCCTGGGTTGATAGTCAGCGCAATATGGTGCAACGCCCATGGCAAATCTGGTTGGTACTTGACCGAGACATCTTCCAACACGATGTGGCCTTTTGCTCTTGCCAATTGGAAACTACCGCCTGTTTCTAAAGGGGTGTTTTCAATCAGTTCGAAGCCGCGTTCAAGCGCTGCAAGTCCCCGCGTCAGGGGGCCGGTGATTTCTGACAGGTGCTTGATAGGTGCTATCAACATCAACATCGCGGTGACAAATGCAGCAAAACCTCCCACCGTCATTGCGGTTTGGTGGCTTTGCAACAAAGCCACGCTGATCACACCCGACAAGGCGATGGCAGACAAAATCTGGGTCATGGGGGTCATGCTGGAACTGGCGACAGCCGTTTTCATGGCCAAGCGCTGCAGTTTTTTTGCCAAAATTTCAAAACGGCCAATTTGCATGGACTGGGCTTGGTGAAGCCTTATTTCGCGGTAAGCAAGCGAAGTTTCTTCGACCACATAGGCCAGCTCATCGGTGGCTGTTTGAGTGTCGCGTGTGATTTGGTACAAGCGTTTGCTTAAAACTTTCATCAGCCACGCCACCGCAGGAAACAACATGGCCACGATCAAACTCAGTTGCCAATTCAAATACAACAGGTAAGCCACCAAGGCAATCAAGGTCAAGCTGTCGCGCACCAAGCTCATAAGTGAACTCACCATCAGCTGGGCCCCGTTTTGAACTTCAAAAACCAAGGTGTTGCCCAGTGCGCTCGCAGTTTGTTGCTTGAATAAAGCCAAATCTGCATTTTGCAATCGTGCAAACATCTTCATTCGCAGTTGAATCAAGCCATGGTTGGTGGCTTTGGCCATGGCTACCTGACTCAAGAACACCCCCAAACCACGTAAACCAAAAATGCCAATCAAGGCTATGGGCACTTGCCACACAGGAAAATCATTTTGTGCAAACCCTTTGTCGAGCAAAGGTTGAAGCAAGGCTGGGATCAAGGGCTCTGTGACAGACACCAGAACCACGCACACAAAAGCCACCACCCAGGCGCTGACAGGGTGGGTGAAATGAGCGAAAGCACGAATTAGTCGATGCCGAATACGAGGCTGTGGAGTCATGGTTTGTCGAGATACTTTTTCGGATTATGACGACCCTGAAACTTCGCTTGGTTAGAATCGCTGGATGCCTTTGAGTGTCATCATCATTACACGCAATGAAAGCGCCAATATTGTGGCCTGTCTTGAAAGCGTTGCTTTTGCAGATGAAGTGATTGTGCTGGATGGACAAAGCACAGATGACACTGTTGCGTTGGCTCAAAAACAAGGCGCTAAAGTCTTTCTGGCCGATAGTTGGGAGGGTTTTGGTCCCCAAAAAAACAAAGCGCTGAGTTTTGCCAGCTATGAGTGGGTTCTTTCGATTGACGCTGATGAGCGTGTTTCACCTGATTTGTCCTTAGAAATCAAACGGGTTTTGTCCCAACCCGGCTTTACGCTTTACGATATTCCTCGTCTGACCAATTTTTGTGGTCAGTGGATCCATCACTGTGGATGGCGCCCCGACCGAGTGACCCGATTGTTTCAAAAACACACAGCCCGCTTTAGTGATGACGTGGTTCATGAAAAACTTCTCTCTCTTGAAAACCACCCTAGAGGCCGACTTAAACATTCACTGCTCCACTACAGCTATCCCTCTGCGCAATCTTATTGGCGCAAATTGCAGGTTTACAGCCAAGCATGGGCTGCTCAAAAATTCGCCCAAGGTCACACCACCACCATGTCGCGTGCAGTCAGCTCAGGTCTTGTCGCCTTCATCAAGAGCTATTTTTTTCGTTTGGGATTTTTGGATGGTGCCATGGGTCTGGCTGTTTGTATCCTGCAAGGGCAGGCGGCCTATGGCAAGTATTTCACTTTGTATTGTTTGAACCAAGGAAAACAATGACTTCATTCTTATCTTCTTTAGTGATGATGCTCTTGGCTTTTTCATGGGCTCTGCCGGCAAAAGCCGATTTCAGGGTGGAAATCTCTGGGGTTGGCGTGACGCAAATCCCCATTGCCATCGCCAACTTCCGTGGTGAAGACAACGCCCCGCAAAAAATCACCCAAATAGTTTCTGCTGACCTTGAACGCAGTGGGCAATTTCGCAGTACACCAGCTGGCATGGTCATGGATGAAGTCAGTCGCCCCGACTTTGAACCTATTCGGCAAAAACCTGCAGATGCACTTTTAACTGGCAGCATCTCACGAATGGCGGATGGTCGATTCGATGTTCGCTTTCGTTTATGGGACACGGTGAAGGGGCAGGACATGGGCGGGCAAAGCTATGTGGTTGTCCCTGCAGACTTGCGCTTGGTTTCGCACCGCATAGCCGACCAGGTCTATGAAA
>JBILIR010000144.1:0-4793 GCA_044368955.1 Limnohabitans sp. | reverse complement strand
GACCGAAGTGGTTTCACTTGAGGCCAAGTTGTTGGGTATTGAAGATTCCCAAGACGGTTATTTGGCCAGCATTGAATTCACTGGGATGATTCGCGAAGAGTCCAACGCTCTCCCCGAATCATTCAAAGAAATCTGGAACATGTCGCGCAGTAAACATGGCAACGGTGGTTGGCTTCTGGCCGGAATTCAAGGTTTCTGAATATGACTAAATATCTGGTCAATATTTAAGGGTTTGGTATGGTTCGATATGGACACAACAAACTCAGCAAGCTCTTCAAGGTCTGCGAAATCCTGGATTGAAAGCGTCCGTCTAAGCTGATAGGCTTAGAACTTATGAACACCATTGACCCAACCCGCTGCCCTATCTGTCATGAACCGAATGTTTGTGCCATGGAAAAGGCCAAAGCCTCTGGCACCAAGCCTGAACGTTGCTGGAGCATGGACGCAGTATTTACGCCAGCGGTAATGGATCTAGTACCTGATCAATCCAAGGGTAAGGCCTGCATCTGTGCCAAATGTGCCAGCGCTAACGTCTGAACCAATCGTCATAAAAATCTGTTCTCGATTGAACAACAATCACATCGCAGATACGGCGTCGCAAGGTGACTGTGAGTGACCCTAGTAATTCCTCAACACTGCGGCAACAGTGTTGATTGAACCGACTGCAATCAACTCAACCGAGCCGTTAATGGACGCTATCTAATTACTTTGGCTCATCGTTCAATCTCAGATATTCCATCACGCAATTGAGAGCAAGTTTTCCAGAAGACAAATAGGGATCAAATTCGGGATTTTGAATTTTGATCATTGCGTATAAAGTGGACACAGGTATGTGATCCATGGACCAAGCATAGAAGGCACGTTGTGTAACTTCTTCGAAGTGAAGCAATTCAATGTCTATGTGTCTTTGGTCCTTGCAGATATCAACATACAGTTTATTGACTGCACTTCTTTCACCTTCTAACACCTGTAAGAATATTCCTTCACCACTGCATAAGACACCCGTGATTTGGTTTGCTTGATTGCTTTCCCTGAATTTTTCTAAGTTCGACTCAGCAAATTTTGAAGGCTGTGATGCAATTTCTTTGCTGACATATAAAAGCCTAACCAGCATGGCGATCTCCAAGCAATTTAAATTAAATTCAATTAAACATTAACGTCTAAATGAAGTCAATGCACAGCCAAGCAATATTAGCTATCCAAGTCAATTGGGCATTGTGGATCGATGAAAACTCACAATTCGCCATTGACCGTTTCGCACAGCTACTGCCATGCTTATTCTTCCAACGGCTTCTACTGGCGCACCATTCACAGTGACTTTCCAACGATCAAAACCGGTAATGACAGCACTGTCAGCAGATAGTTCAGTGACCGTTACCTGACCCAGCTCAACCATGACCGGTGCATAAGCTTGGAAAATATTTGCAAAGTACTGCCTGACACCTTGGGCATCGGAGATCAGCGTTTTCGTGCTTGTGCCAAAAAAACTTGCATCGCTTGCAAAGTTGTCGACGATGCCATCAAGGTCTTGTTGATTGACCGCGGCAACCCATGCGTTTGCAACGCCCAATGCCGAATCTTTTGTATCTGCCATTGATGGTGCATTCATGAGAAATAAGGATATCAAAATTGCATAAATTAATTTTCGCGTTGATAACGTTCATAAAGTTGCATTCTTCTAATATAAGGGCAACTTAAATCCTGCTGCAATAGTGTCTGTTCACCCAACATCTGATCAACCGAGCCGTCGCTGGACGCTGCCTCCACACTGCTTGACCAATACATGGTGTACTGATGCATTTGTTTTCAAAATCAACGGACAAAATTGTTAAACTTTGACTCATACCAGAGACGCTTTCACCAAATGTGTGGGACCAGTTGAAGACATATCAAGGGTGTCCGTTTTCATGTCTGCAAAAGAAGGGGGTTTTTTATGTCCCTAATTGGTATTGAACGATAAACACCAAAGCACCTGCCAAATAACCAGCCAGCGCCAATAAACTGATGTTTTTGACATACCAAATAAAGTCAATTTTTGCTATACCCATGGCGGCCACGCCTGCCGCTGAACCGATGATCAAAATCGAGCCACCGGTACCCGCGCAATATGCCAAAAAAGTCCACAAAAAACTGTCTACTGGATAAGTTTCTATGGAATACATGCCCATGGATGCTGCCACCAAGGGAACGTTGTCGACAATGGCACTGAAGACCCCAATCAACATGACGATGACATCTTGACGGCCGACGGTGTCATCCAGCCATTGCGCCAATTCCGTCAGGATATGGGTGTGTTCCAGCGTGGCGACCGCCATCAAAATGCCGATGAAAAAAATGATGGAGGACATGTCAATGCGTGAAAGCGCATGGGAGAGTTGTAATTTGCTGCGCTCTTCATCCGTCTTCCCCTTGTGCAAGATATCGCCCACCAACCACAACAGGCCCAAGCCCAATAAGACACCGACAAAAGGCGGTAAATGAGTGACGGTTTTGAACGCGGGGACGGCAACCAACACACCCAAGTACTGAAACTAAAAAACTGGTAAGGCAAGCAAAAGCTGAACACGCCGGTTGCCAGCACAACCACGCCCAACCAGCCCCAGGGACCGATGGTGCCGCTCGCGGCCAGGACAATCAGAACCAATCCAGCGACGATGCGAAAAATGCGGTCTATACCGCCTACGTTTTTAATCATGTTATTTCCTTTAATAGTGAGGAGATAAAAAAACCTGATTGATGCAGCACTGAGCGAATGCGTCAAATCAGGACTCGCCATCGACCTAGACTGCATGGTTGTCATAGCAATTACGGTCAAAGTCATTATTTGAACAAACATCATTGAAATACTTGATGTGGATCAATTGAATTCATAAATACTTTTCTAAAGTAAACACACGCCTAATGTTGAATACGAATACTGACCTATTCGCGACAAAAGGACTACACCGGACCAAAGGTAATCTTATGAAAACCCTCGCTGAGGAAGTCAAAGTCATCCCTAATAGAACTATGGAGATTGCGAATTTGTATCACAGACAATCACTTGCACTGATCAATTTAGCCTTGACTCAAAATAAGTTGGCAATTGAGACATCACATCAAAGAGCATCTGAACTACTTCAAATTAAAGAGCCCAATAATGTGCACAAACTTGTGTCATCGCACATGGTTAACCAAGTCAAAGAATATCTAGATTTTGCGGTTTGCGCCTATCAAATGGGATTTGATGCTCAGGTACAGGTAATGAATGTATTTCAAAATCAAATTGAGGACAACCGAACTTTAACCAATGACATTCTTAAATCTCACGCTCTATCAGGCAACCCCTTAACTACGGTTGCCATTGCTGTAGTAAAAAATGCCTTGAACTCAAGCCATGCATTCCTAAATTCCGCAAAAACAATGGCGCTGGAGACGTGCATTAAAAAAGGTGAGGCTATTTCACCAATGCCACAGCCACGTTAGCCTGTGCCAATACGCCTTGAGAGACCGAACCCATGATCGAGGCAGACACCGGGTTCAAACCTCGGGTGCCCATGACCACCAGATCGCATGCCAACTTTGTGGCGAGCTCACCAATGGCTTGATCTGGCGCATCGCTGCTTGATACATGCTCGTGAATCTCAATACCTCGGGTTTGCATGATTTTGCGCGGCGCTGCCAAGGATGCATTTGCATCATGATCCGACCAATAATCGAGCAAACGCTGGCGCGTGCTCAGCAGGGTCTCAATAAGCGTGAACGTGGGCCGAACGTGCACCGCGTGCAATTCGCCCTCGGATTGCTGAACCAGTTTGGCTGCGAAATCGGCGGCTCGAAGCGCATTGGGACAATCATCTAATGCCAGCAACACCTTCAGTGGCCGATTTCCGTCTTGGACTGCTGGTGAGGTAACCGGCGTGTTTTCTCCCACCACGATAACGGGCAACTGTGCGCCTTGCACCACTTTGGAGGAGACAGAGCCGAGCAAGGCAGCCCGCAGCGCGCCTTGGCCGCGCCGCCCGAGCACGAGCGCATCTGCGCCTAGGATCTGGGCTTGAGACAGAAGAGTGTCAACGGCATCGCCTATGCAGGTATGCGTGGTGTGAGCCACACCTGCGCTTTCAAGCAAGGCTGAGATCTGAGTCAAAGCCAAAGCGGCCTCTTGCTCTCGTTGATCGAGGGTTATATAAGCCGGAGCCAAGGCGCTGACTTCTCCTGACATCAAGGGGTGCTGGACATACAGAGCTGTACATCGCAGCGACAGCTGCGTTTGCGCCAGGGTGGCGAGCCACTGAGTGGACGGCTCTGAGCCGTCTACAGCCAGCAAAAAGTGCATGGCTTGGGTGCTTCCTTGCGTGGGGGTGGATGAGTTTGATGGCATGGTCATAGAACAATCCTAGGAATTTGGCGCGGCGGTTGATTTGATGCAAGTCAAGTTCGGCAAGCGTTTACTTGACTAGCAGCACCGGCACTTCGGCCTCTACCAACACGCGCTGCGCCACGCTGCCCATGAGAGCCTGCACAAGCAATCCGTGGCCGTGAGTGCCCATCACAATCATTTGGGCTTTTTCGCGGCGAGTCGCCTTCAGCACTTCATTGGCTGCTGCGCCAATCACCCAGACTGCCGTGTATTTGATCTTGTGCTTTGTAAGGAACCGCTCTATGGGCTTGAGCACTTTTGCAGCCTCCTCTGCCAGATAGTCATTGATGGTTGACGAGTCCAGCATGTACCTGACGCGCGCAGGAATGGGCGCTTGAACATTGAGTACCAGCAATTCATCAGTCGGGCCGCACAGGCCTTCATGTTTGAC
>JBILIR010000003.1:0-17838 GCA_044368955.1 Limnohabitans sp. | reverse complement strand
GGGGAAAGCTGGGACGAGGTGAGCCAAAGCCTCAACATTTTTGTGCCGCCTATTCGAGATGCCGTTGCCGACGGTGCTCCCATGGGCATAGGTTTGCGTTTGTCGGGTCAGGCCGCCTTCAGTTTGCACGAACCCAGTGTTTTGCAATCCTTTCAAGCGCAGCTGAAGTCACTCAAGGCCTATGTGTTCACGTTGAACGCATTTCCCTACGGTACTTTCCATGGCGTACCAGTCAAGCAAGATGTGTATGCGCCTGATTGGACCCATGCAGAGCGTGTGCGCTACACCTTGGCTTGCATCGATATCTTGACTGCTTTGTTGCCTGAAGGGGTAGAGGGCAGCATCTCCACCGTGCCTGTGGGCTTTAGAGGCGCATGTGAAGCCCCTGACGCCATGCCCAAGGTCGTCACCCATTTGTTGCAGTGCGTGGCGCACTTGGTGCATACCCAAGCGCAAACTGGCAAACACATTGCACTGGCCTTGGAACCCGAGCCTGCTTGTTATCTGGAGACCACGCAAGAGGCGGCGCAGTTCATCCTCACCCAAGTTCGCAGCGACAAGGCCATAGCGCAACTGGCGCAGATGCTCGGCGGCTCTGCTGAGCAAGCGCTGCAAGCTTTAAGCTCGCATCTGGGTGTGTGTTTCGATGTCTGTCACAGCGCGGTCGAGTTTGAAGACCCCGCACTCGCTTTGAACGAATTGCGCCAAGCCGGTATTGCCATTCCCAAAATCCAACTCAGCAGTGCAGTGCGTATCTCCCAAATGACTGCGGCACAACTCCCCACGGTGCAAGCATTTGACGATGCGGTGTACCTGCACCAAGTGGTGGTTGAAGATGCGGGGCAACTCACCCGATTCGTTGATTTACCCGAAGCGGTGGCGGCATTTCATGACGGCCAAGCACAGGGCGAGTGGCGAGTGCATTGCCATGTGCCGGTTTTTTTGCAAGACGCAGGGGCCATCTCCACCACCCAAGCACAGTTGCTGCAAACCTTGGAGGCTTGCAAGCGCGAAGGCTTTTCCTCGCACCTCGAGGTGGAAACCTATACTTGGGATGTTCTGCCCGTTGCGCTCAAGACCGATTCCAAGGCACAAGCCATCGCCCGTGAACTGCTGTTTGTTAAAAAGGTGTTGATGGCATGAATGCCCCACGTACTGGATTTGCCACTTATTTAAAGATTGGACGAGTCTCCAATTTACCCACCGTCTGGACCAATGTGCTGGCTGGCGCTTTTCTCTCGGGCCATGCGGCCGATGTGCCCACCTTGCTGTGGGTGATGTTGGCCATCACCTTGTTTTACACAGGTGGCATGTACCTCAATGATGCGTTTGACGCTGATATCGATGCACGAGAGCGTCCCAACCGTCCCATTCCATCGGGTCAAATTTCAGCCAAGGCGGTGTCGGCCATCGGTTGCGCCATGTTGATGGGCGGCATCCTCATCGTTGCTCCCTATGGTGTGCTGGCGGTTCAAGCGGGTGCAGCTTTGAGCTTGGCCATTCTTTTGTACAACGCGTGGCACAAAGGCAATGTCTTGTCGCCTGTCATCATGGGTAGCTGTCGAGCCTTGGTGTATGCCTTGGCGGCTTGGGTGTTTGTGCCGCATACGACTGACGTCTTGCTGTGGGGCATGTTGGCGGTGTTCGCCCACATTGCTGGCCTGACCTATGCCGCCAAGCAAGAAAGTTTGGACCGCATAGACCGACTTTGGCCGCTGCTGATTTTGGTTTTACCGTTTGCTATTTTTGTGGCGAATTTCGCTGTCACTCCCTTGGCCTTGCTCACGCTTTTGTTGTTGGCGGTGGCCGACATCTTGGCTGTGCGTTTGTTGGCCTTGCGCCGCCAAGGAGGGGATGTACCTAGAGCTGTGGCACAACTGATTGCGGCGTGTGCTCTGCTAGACGCAGCCGTTGTCGCTTTTGCGGGAGGCAGTTGGCCTTGGGTGGCTGCTTGTGTGCTGGCCTATGTGGCTTGCCGCTTGTTTCAAAAATTCATTCCAGGCACTTGATCGCATATGTCCTCTCCACATCGCCATCTTTCACCCGCCGCTATTCCTCAAGCTATTGAATTGCTAAGTGCTTGGTTGAAGACCCGTTTACCCACCGATGCCTTTGCTTGGTTTGACAACGAGTTGCGAGGCTTGCAAACCCAGCCTGAACAAGCCCGTTGGTTCAAAGCCTTAGGGATGGCGCCACGCAAGCTTGGCAAGGCCGATTTACAGCCTTCGCATGTGGAGTTGCAAGCCGCACAAGCATTGCGTCAGGGCCTAGACCCTACTGAGTGGAGCGTGGACCAAACGGCGCGTATTGCATTCACGCTTGCTTTTTACCAAGGCGATGAGGCAGGTTTTGTGCAACAGGTGGCGATGCTGATAGACACCTCCGAGATCAACGAGTTGCTGGCCATCTTCCGTGGCTTTGCGCTGTTTCCTCACCCCCAAGCTTTAGAGCCCAAGGCCCGAGAGGCGATTCGCTCGACCATGCGACCGGTGTACGAGGCCATGTCGCATCGCAACCCGTACCCGTTTGAGTTTTTCGATGAAGCGGCATGGAACCAGATGATCGTCAAGGCGTTTTTCTTGGATTCTTCTATTTGGCAAATCCAAGGGGTGGATGAGCGCTACAACGCGGACTTGTCAGAAATTTTGATTTCCTTGGTGCAAGAACGCTGGGCGGCCGGACGCTTCATTGCCCCCGAGATTTGGCGCTGTGCGGTGCCACACGCCAATGCCGAGGGGGTGGCGGTAATCCTCCAAGCCTTGGCTGGTAAAGCCTTGGAGCGTGAGCTGCAGGTGATTGCCAAGGTATGTCTCAGTCACCCCGCACTGTGCCCTCCCGAGGTGGTTCAAGCGGTCAAGGCCAAGCAGTGGAGCAGCGACCCCAGCAGCTTGGCTTGGTCCAGTTTCGCCTCCGCTTCTTACTGATCTTGATTGCCCATGACCAACGTTTCATCTGACACCACTGCCTGCGCCGAACAAGCAGGCAAAGTAGCCCCCGTTATCAACCGCAGCCGTTGCGAAGGCAAGGCCGACTGTGTCGCTGTGTGTCCGTATGCGGTGTTTGAGGTGCGTCAATTCACTTGGGAAGAGTTAGGGGACATTTCCTTGCGTGGCCGATTAAAAGCTTGGGCGCATAAACGTATGCAAGCCGATGTGGTCTCCCCAGAGGCCTGTCATGCCTGCGGTTTGTGCCTAAAGTCTTGCCCAGAAGACGCCATCACCTTGGAAAAATTTTCGCCGTAGTCCAGCCTAGCGCTAGACAAAAAAAACCTGCTGAAATGCCAGCAGGTTTTTTTGTTTAGCGTGAAGAAAACACGCCGAACAAACACTTAAGGCATGAACTCATCGCCCATGATAAAGGCGGTGACACCAATGCGTTGCTGCTGGTTAAACACAGCTTTCCAACCGGGCATCTTACGAAAACCGTTGGTAACGCGGTCATATACAAATTCGGCTTGGTAGGAAGAGGGTTTGAGCTTAGGCGCTTTGCCAGGGTAGGCGCTGTTGCCATGGCAGTGACGGCATTGACCATCCCACACCTGCTTGCCAGCTTCAACATAGGCAGGGTCTTTGATCATGGCTGCCGTGATGACGGGAGGCGGTTCATCGTTGGCGGCGGGAGCTGCTTCTTGAGACCAAACAGTGGTGCTTGCTAGGCCAAAGGACAGCAGGGTTGAAACACACAGCATCAGCGGTGCGCAGCGCAGTGAAATGAGTGGAGTGCGTGAAGTTTTCATGGCGTCAGTATATGCAAAAAAAAACTGCCACCCATGTCGCACAGGTGGCAGTTTTCGACCTTAGATTACAAAATTATTTAGCAACAACTTTGTAGATGGTATCTTGCGAACCATTGGGGCCAGTGGTAACAGAAGTCAAAGCATAGACGTCACCTTTGTTATCTTGGGCGAAAGCCAGGATGTAAGGGATCTTGCCGTTGGGTGTTCCACCTTGGACTTCAACAGAAGCAACTTCCATGGACCATTTGCCATCAGAACCTTTGGTACCGATGAAAATTTGGCCGTCGTTTTCAGCAAAGCCTTTGCTCCAGTCGCCGAAGATGTACTTGCCTTTAGAGCCAGTGCCATCGCCGCGTGAAACATAGCCACCCGTCACAGAAATGCCTTTGCAACCGTTAGGAACGGCTGTGCAGTTGGCGTATTCCATGATGGAAGGAGTGATACCAGACTTGTCGCAGTTTGCTGGATGGTTGTCAGGCTCTGCCCAGTTAAAGCAGCGCATCACACCTTCCACACGACGCCAGCCGGCGTTTTGGCCTTTTTCAGTGGCTTTGATGGCTTCCCAGCTGTTTTGCTGCACATCGCCGCAATACAGGGTAGATCCACCGGCCATGTCGAATGAACATCTCCATGGGTTACGGAAGCCATAAGCCCAGATTTCTGGCAAAACGTCTTTCTTGCCGACAAATGGATTGTCAGAAGGAATACCGTAAGGCTTGTCGCCTGTACGGGCATCAACGTCGATGCGCAGGATTTTGCCCATGGCGGTGGTCAAGTCTTGACCGTTACCGATCAAAGGATTGTGGCCAATGCCCCAGTCGTTGGCATAACCGCCGTCACCGGAGGCGATGTACAACTTCTTGTCAGGACCAAAACCGATCCAGTGACCATTGTGGTTGAACTGGGGCCAGCTGATGGAATGGATACGACGGGCAGAAGCCATGTCGGCCACGTTTTTGTCGCCTTTGGAGACGGTGTACTCTTCAACCACGTTGCTGTGGTTGTACCAAAGCATTTGGCCCAAATCTGATTGGTAGTCCAAGTGAGCTGAGTAAGCCACATAGAACTTGCCGTTCGATTTGAAATCGGGGTGGAAAGCCAAGCCCAACAAACCGCGCTCGTCGAAGTCAGCCATCAGCGGAACGATTTTGCTGCGGATGTCGAGGAAAGTACCGGTGATTTTGCCGTTTTCAAGGATCTTGATACGACCGTTTTGTTCAGTGATGAACATGCGGCTGTCACCGGCAGGTTGCACCATGGACAGCGGCGTGTTGATACCGCTGACTACTTTTTCCAGCTTGACGCTAGGACCGGCATTTGCTGCCGAGCCAAAGGCCATCAATGTAGTCGCAGCAATCGCCGCAACCAGTTTAAGTGCACGCATTAGAGAACTCCTCATCTTTGTGAATTGAACGTAACAACCCCGACTTGCTGCTGCCAAGTAAACCTGTCAGCCCTGTCCTTGGGATTGCACCCTTTTATCAGGCGAATGCATGATAGAACTCTTGTAATGCCCTTTGCATAGGTGTTAACTCTATGCTTGGTATTTGCAGGGAATTTTTTTTTAGTGTAGGGTTTTGCGTGATGGTCTCAGGCGATGTTCTAGGCCTCTTTGGGGCAGGTGGTTTTTTTAGCCCGCCTTCGCACTTTCATGGTGCTACCCCGATGCGTCAAATGGGTGGATATGTATCATTTATTAGCCCTAAAGGTTTCATAGTGAGCCGATGCATCCCCAAATATGAACGTTTCAAAACATTTTGCGGTGATTTGTCATCCGTGTTCCATGGTGGGGCGTTAAGAGCAGCAAGATTGTTAACCCATGGCCACCATGAACAAGTCACACCCAGACCATACCCCAAAGCCTACCGAGGCTTCTGGCAGCGGCGCTTACGTTCCTTCGCAAAACACCCCTATCCGCAACACCTTCGAGCGCATTCGTAGCCAATTGGCGCAAGAGGCAGAGCAAAAAAGCCGCCCCGTTTCTCGTTTGTACCCAGGCCTACGTGCCCTCAGAGCCTAATTTAAGTTTATTTTTAACCCCGTCAAGGGAAGGTCATAGCGGCTTTCCCACTGCTGGCCAACCTTTAAAGGCCACGCGTCTGTCCAAGTTCCCGTTGTAATCACATCCCCCGCCTGCACATCAGGCGCCCCAGGGCACTGCCGCAAGGCTTTCAAAAAATACAGCAAGGCCATCAAAGGGCCGTCCAGCACATTGCTGGCGTAGCCCGTCTCCACCGTTTTCCCCTCGTGCATCAGTCGCAGCGACATGCCTGACAGCAGGGTGTGCAAAGCTGCGCCGTCTGCGGCGACATCCCGTACGCCTAAGGGCTTGCCCACCAACAAGTGGGCATGCAGTCCGCTGTCGGTCACGGTATCGGCCACTTTGAAGCGCCAATCAGCGGCGTGCGATTGCACGATTTCAAAACCGCAAGCCATCCACTCGATGGCCTCAAACAGGCTTTGCGGGTTCAAGTCGTCAGCGGGGGTACTGCGCATCCCAAACACCAGTTCAGGTTCTAAGCGTGGTTGACTCATGTGGCTGATATCGACCCAGCCCTCGCCCTGCGCATCGGCGTGGGTGAGGGTGGTGTTCCACACCGTGCCCCAAATGGGCTCGAACACTTGGTAGCGTTCCCAAATGCTGCGGTTGGTGAAACCGATTTTGAAGCCGCGTGGTTGTTCGCCGCGCTGCACACGCAACTGCCGCACTTGCAAAGCGGTTTGGTAGGCCAGTGAAACATCGCTGGGGATGCTCGCGACGCTGTCGGCGGGCCACAGGCTGCCTTGATCGATGTGCTGCAAAAGTTTGTCGGGTGTCATGGTGAAGGCTCGTGAGGGGCAGGGCGCAGACTATCATCGCCCATGGCCATCAAATCTACCATCTACAAGGCGCAGCTGCAGATCGCTGACATCGACCATGGCTATTACGCCGACCATGCGCTCACCTTGGCACGCCATCCCAGCGAAACCGACGAGCGCATGATGGTGCGGCTTGTCGCTCTCGCCATGAACGCCCATGAGGTGCAAGACCTGTGTCAAGGTGACGCGGTGCTGGCCTTTGGTGCCGGCTTGTCCGACCCCGACGACCCCGATGTGTCCATCACCGATTACACGGGACGCAAACGGGTGTGGATCGAGGTGGGGCAGCCCGAAGAAAAGCCCATGCTGCGTGCGTGCAGCAAGTCTGACCGCGTGCTGGTCTACGCTTTTGCACACTCGGCGGATATTTGGTGGCGTGGCATGGAGAACAAATTGCATCGCCAAGACAAGCTCAAAGTGATGCGCATTCCTTCTGAGGCCTCGCAAGCCATGGCCGCCATGGCCGAGCGCAGCATGCAATTGCAAGCCACGATCCAAGAGGGCGGTATGACGCTGAGCAGCCATTTGGGCAGCGTGCATTTCGAGACGGTGGTGTGGCGCTAAGCCCCGTCACTGAGCGCTGGGTAACTCATCCCAACAGGTGGTGAAACGGGGCGAGCGGTTGGCGCTGCGCATATGCCAGTCACGTGTCAGGCCGGTCGCCGCCAAATGCACCGTGCCACGCCCGAAATGCAGGTTCAGGCGGTCCATCGTTTGCATCAAAGCGGTATCTTTTGCGCGGGTGACGGGGTGTTCAAACAAACCGTGTTGCTGACGCCGTGTTTCGCTGAGCGCAGTCAGCATCACCCCCGCTTTTTTGTAGGCAAAACCGGCGCGAAATATTTTGCGCAGCGCCACCCACACCGCGTCACTCAGTAAACGGGTGTCGTCGCTGGGTTCGGGCAAGGGCAGCACCAAACTGGCGTTGTATTGCGGCTCGTCGGGTTTGAAAGGGTTGGTGCGTATGAACACCTGCACCGCACCCGCCAGCGACTGCTGGGCACGCAGTTTTTCACCTGCCCGTGCCACATGGGTGCTGAGCGCTTCGCGCAACTCGACCATGCTGTGTACCGGTCTGCCGAAGCTGCGTGACGCCATGATTTGTTGTTTAGGCGGTGTGATGTCTTCCAACCCCAAGCAACTGACGCCACGCAACTCGCACACGATGCGCTCCATCACCACGCCAAAGCGCTGACGCACCCGTGCAGGTGGTGTGTTGCGCAAATCGAGCACGGTGTGAATATCCATGTCGGCCAAACGCCGCGCGGTGCGGCTGCCCACGCCCCACACCTCACGTACCTCGGTTTGCGCCATCCAGTCTTGGCGCTCGGGGCGAGACAGGGCGTTCAAATCGCACACGCCCTCAAACACCGCTTGCTTCTTGGCCAAATGGTTGGCGAACTTGGCCAAGGTTTTGGTCGGGCCTATGCCCACGCACACCGGCAAGCCGGTCCACTGGCGAATGCGTTGGCGCATCTGCCGCCCCAAGGCCACGCCGCCGCCGTGCAGCGGCAGCACTTGCTCGACACGCAAAAAGCTTTCGTCGATGCTGTACACCTCTAAGTCGGGCGCGTAGTCACGCAAGATGTCCACCACGCGTTGGCTCATGTCGGCGTACAGCGTGTAGTTGGAGGACAAGGCTTGTATGCCGTGCAACAGTGCCAAGTCTTTGAGGGAGAACCAAGGCGCACCCATCTTCACGCCCAGCGCCTTCACCTCGTTGGAGCGAGCCACGGCGCAGCCATCGTTGTTGGATAGCACCACCATGGGCACGTCTTGCAAACGTGGCTGAAACACACGCTCGCAACTGACATAAAAATTGTTGACGTCCACCAAGGCAAACTGCGCGACCGCATCCATGCTCAGCCTCCGCGCTTCAAACGCCGCACCACACCGACCACCACGCCCCACACCTCCAAAGGCCGCTCGGCGCTCAGCACAATGGCTTGGTAGGCGGGGTTGTCGGGACGCAGTTCGATGCGTCCATGCTGTTGGTGCAAGCGTTTGATGGTGTAGTCGCCCTCGACCACCGCGATGACGATGTCGTTGTGCCTTGCTTGCAGCGAGCGGTCCACCACCACTTTGTCGCCGTCTTCGATGCTGGCGCCGCGCATGGAGTCGCCGCGCACATTGAACATGAAGGTGGCGGGTTTGTGGCGTACCAAGTAGTCGTTGAGGTCCAAGCTGTCTTCGGTGTCGTCAGCCGCAGGCGAGGGAAAGCCTGCCGACATGCGGTGCAGCAACAGGCGCAGCGGGGCAGCGCTGGGCTGGGTTTGCAGGGTTTGGGGTTGCTGGTGCAGGGTTCGCATGTCAAGTGAGAATAACTACTGTATAAAAACACAGTTTAGCTGAGTTTGAATCAGGGCTGACAGCTGCTGGTTTGGACACAGTGCTATCCTGCACGCCCCAGCCCGCTCCCCAGTGTGCACGGCTGTTTTTCACAAGGTTTTGACGATGACGATCCCCACTTTGATGCGCTTTATCGACCACGGCAGTGGCGGTGCACCCGATATATTGAAGCCCGCCCAGACCAATGTGCCCGCGCCAACCGCTGGCGAGGTTTTGGTGAAAGTGGCTTATGCGGGTGTGAACCGACCCGATTGCTTACAGCGCAGTGGCCGCTATCCGCCGCCACCAGGTGCCTCGCCCATTTTGGGTTTGGAAGCCTCGGGCCATGTGGTGGCGCTGGGCGAGGGCGTGACCCGCTGGAAAGTAGGCGACGCGGTGTGTGGTTTGGCCAATGGTGGCGCTTATGCCGATTACGTCAGCATCCCCGAAGGGCAAGCTTTGCCTGTTCCCAAGGGTTTAAGCCTGTTGCAAGCGGCGGCTTTGCCTGAAAACTACTTCACCGTCTGGACCAATGTGTTTCAGCGCGGCCGTTTGCAGAAGGGGGAAACTTTCTTGGTGCATGGCGGCTCGTCCGGCATTGGCTTGACTGCCATTCAACTCGCCAAGGCCTTTGGTGCCAAGGTGCTGTGTACCGTGGGCAACACTGACAAGGTGGCGGCTTGTTTAAAGGCCGGTGCCGATGTGGCCATCGATTACCGCCAGCAAGATTTTGTGGCTCAAGCGCTTGCCGCCACCGAACAAAAAGGCGTGAACATCATTTTGGACATGGTGGGCGGCGACTATATGCAGCGCAATTTGCAAACGCTCGCCATTGACGGGCGCTTGGTACAAATTGCGTTTTTACAGCCCTCGAAAACCGAGGTCGATTGGATCGCGCTGATGGTCAAGCGACTGACCTTCACCGGCTCCACCTTGCGTCCGCGCAGCGCAGCGGACAAGGCGCAAATGGCCCATGAATTGCAAACGCAGGTCTGGCCGCTGCTGGCGCAAGGCAAAGCCTTGCCTGTCATTCACCAAGTGTTCGAACTCGAGCAAGCCGCGCAAGCCCATGCGCTGATGGAGTCGTCTACCCACATCGGCAAAATCATGCTCAAGGTGGCGGGGGACTGAGCTGGCAACTCTCACATGCACCGTACAGCGTGAGCTCATGGCTCTCCACATGAAAGCCTTTGGGGGCAAGTTGCTGTAACTCCCCCGGGCATTCATGCACGTCATAGACCTTGTCGCAGCGTGTGCAATGGAAATGGTGGTGGTGGTGGTGGTGCGAGGACTCGTAGCGGGGGTTCTCGCCAGGCAGGTTCACCGTGCCAATCAGGCCGTTTTCTACCAACGATTTGATATTGCGGTACACCGTGGCGATACCCATGCCCGGCGCCTCGGCCGCTGCGGCATCCAAAATTTCTTGCGCTAGCAAGGGGCGGCCAGCCGTTTTGATGGCGTTGAGGATGGCCGTGCCTTGTTTGGTGATGCGTTCCATAGGATGAGCTGTTTATGTGATAATGAATTATCATTATCGTGTAACGGAGGATTCCATGGACCGATTTTCACCCCAAAACCAAGTTCTCGACGCCAAGCGCTGGGGCTTGGTCATCTTGTTCTTTCAGGTGCTTCATTCACAAGCCCAAAACATGCCTGTCGCAAATGCTGAGCGCTTGCAACAAGTGACGGTGACGGGCAACGCATTGGGTAACGCCGAGGGCATACAAGCCGTGCAAGTCCTGCAAGGTGAAGCGTTGATGCTCAACAGCCAAAGCACACTGGGTGAGACCCTGGCGCTCACGCCCGGCGTGAGCAGCAGCTATTTCGGCCCCAATGCCAGCCGCCCCATCATCCGTGGCATGGACGGCGACAGGATCAAAATTTTGAACAACAGCGCAAGCTCGCACGATGTTTCTGCACTAAGCAATGACCATGCAGTGCCGTCAGACCCCTTGACGGTCGAGCGCATCGAGGTGCTGCGTGGCCCCTCGGCCATCATGTACGGCGGCAGCGCTGTGGGGGGCGTGGTGAATTTGATCGACAACCGCATTCCTACGCAGCCCATGGAGGGCTTGAGCGGCAAGGCCGATGTGGGTTGGTCCACGGTCAACAAAGAGTCCCGCGCCGCGGTCATGCTCGAATCTGGCAACGAGCGTTATGGCTTGCATGTGGATGCTTTCGGCAGGCACAGCGGCGACATGGGTGTGCCCGATACCTTGGCTTGTACCAAGTCGGGTTCTAGCGCCTCAGCCAAGGCCATTTGTAATTCAGCCAACCTCAGCCGAGGCTATGCCTTGGGCGGTTCGGTCTTTTGGGACAAGGGCTATCTGGGCTTGTCGGGCACGCACTACAACAGCACTTACGGCACGGTGGCCGACGACGCTGTGACCATCGGCATGCAAAGCGATCGCTATGCCTTGGAAACGGAAATTCGCCATCCTCTGCGTGGTTGGGAGAACATGCGGGTGCAGTTCTCCAACACCAATTACCAACACACGGAATATGAATCGGGTGCGGTTGGGACGGTGTTCAGCCAAGATGGACAAGAGTTACGTTGGAGCGCCAAGCACCAAGCCGTGGCCAGCTCATGGGGACAGTGGCAAGGGGTTATTGGCTGGCAAGGTGAAGACAGCCGCTTTGCAGCCAATGGTGACGAGGCCTTCATGCCGTCTACCAAAACCCGGCAATCAGCGATTTACTTGGTTGAAGAGCTGAAAAAACCATGGGGAGGTTTCAGTTTTGGGCTGCGTTCCGAAGCTGTCAAAGTCAATGGTGATACCTTCGACCCAAAGAAAAACGGGTCGACCCGTTACACCGCCGCGACCACCAACACGTTTTCGCCTATCAGCAGTTCTTTGGGCGTGTTGTACAAACTCAGTTCCGATGTTTCGCTCAAAGCCCATTGGGCGCGTACCGCACGGGCGCCCAAAGACTATGAGCTGCGTGCCGACGGTGTGCATGTGGCCACCGCCGCTTATGAGCAAGGCTCGGTTGCTTTGCAAACCGAAAAAGCCCGTCAAATGGACATCGGCATGGAATGGGGGCAGGGGCCGCACACTGCCAGCCTGAATTACTTTGACAACCGCTTTAGCAATTACATCGGTTTGAATGCCACAGGCGATGTGGTTGATGAGGATGGTGTCAGTGGCTGCGCCGTCATTGCTGATGCCGAAACCTGCTGGGACAAGTATGCATTTAGCGCAGTGCGAGCCCAGTTCAAAGGCTGGGAAGCCATGGCGCAACTGCGTTTGAGTGGCAGCAGCGGCTTGTTTCCAGCCATCGATGGGCTTGCCTTGTGGGATCTCAAATTACGGGCAGATTCCGTTCGTGCCAGCAACCTTGACACGGGAGAAGCCTTGCCGCGTATCGCACCCGTTCGTTTGGGGGCGAGCTTGTCAAGGCAATCGGGGCCTTGGCGTTGGTCGCTGGGGATGGACAAGGCACAAGCCCCACGCTTGGCGTCCACTCAGAAGGCCACTGCCGGTTACACCTTGTGGAACACCCAGCTTAGTTACCGACAAACCATTCAAGCCAACCAAGCAGTGTGGTATCTCAAGCTTGACAACCTGACCGACCAATTGGCTTATCCCGCCACCTCTGTGTTGACCACCACCGCTGCAGACACGGTGACGGGCCGTCCCAAGGCGCCCTTGCCTGGCAGAAACATCAAATTGGGTTTGCAACTTTATTTCTAAAAGACTTCTCTGAGACCCTTGGATATGACACTGGTTTGGATTTTGTTGGCGTGTGTGCTTTCGACCTTAGGGAGCATGCTCGTCGCTTTTTGGGCCGCCCATAAAGTGCCCAATAAAGTGCTGTCCCTGATGGTGGCTTTTTCAGCTGGAACCATGTTGTCTGCCGCTTTGCTCGATGTGCTACCCGAGGCCTTAGAAAACGAGGGTGTAGACCCCCATCGCTTGTTTGGGGTTTTACTCATTTCCTTGCTAGGGTTTTATTTTTTGGAACGAAGCGCTTTGTGGCGACACCAGCATGCTGGTGTATTGCCTACAGATAACGCCGCAGAGCGGGGCTTGCTGCCTGCAAGCTACGCCTTGATGGTCGGGGACGGCGTGCATAATTTTGTCGATGGACTGTTGATTGCAGGCGCCTTCATGGCTGACCCTTGGTTGGGCGTGACCACCACAGCAGCCATCTTTGCCCATGAGTTGCCGCAAGAAATTGCAGAATTTGCCATTTACTTTTCTTCGGGCTGGTCCAAAGGCAAAGCTTTGCGCCTCAACCTGATGGGAGGCTTGAGCAGCTTGCTGGGCGCTGGTGTGGGTTGGACGTTGTTAGAGCCAGGCCCCAGCATTTCTTACGTTTTAATGATCACTGTGGCCAGTTTTACCTATATATCTTTGACCGATTTGGTCCCCTATTTACACAAAAAACATGCGCAAGATGGCTTTTTTCGTCAAACTGCGCTGCTGTTGCTGGGCGTTGCTTGGCTGCCCGCCTTGGCCATGTGGATGCCCCATTGATTTCCCCCGCCAAGCTGATGATCTTCTAGAATGGAAAATATATGAAACACACACTTTGTAGCGCTTTCACGGTGGCAGTCTTACTCCAGGGCACTTATGCGCTGGCCGGTGACAAGCACGCCGCTCACTCGCATGGCGTGGGCAACTTGGAGCTGGTGGTGCAGGGCTCAAGTGTCAAAGCCAGTTTTGAAATACCCATGGAAAGCTTGCTGGGCTTTGAGCACTTGCCGCGCACACCAGCGCAAAAAAAGGCCATGGCCGACTTGCAGACAGCCGTGGCGCAAGCCAGTTACTTCATCACCCTGCCAGCGGCGGCAGACTGTCAGCCCAAGTCCTTGCAAGTCAACGCCGATATGTTCAACGGTAAAAAGTCCGAGCACAGCGACTTGGATGCCGAGCTTGAGTTCAGCTGCAGCCAGCCCAACGCCTTAAAGCAGCTTGAAATTCCCTTGTTCAAAAAGCACCCGCGTTTAAGTAGCCTGAAGGTTGATATGGTCAGTCCTAAAGGGCAGGCCAGCGTTACCCTCAAAGCCAAAGACCCTGTGCTTCGCTGGTAAAACGTGACCCACGCCCTTCAGCTCTCGCAACTCTCCCACGCTTGGAGCAATTCCCCGCCTTTGTTTGACATCGCACAACTGGCGCTGTTGCAGGGTGAAAACTTGTTTATTCAAGGCCCGAGCGGCTGCGGCAAAAGCACTTTGCTGGGCATGCTGGCAGGCGTGATTGCGGTCAGCCACGGCCAGCTCGAGGTGCTGGGGCAAGACATGGTGAAGCTGAGCAGTGTCGGGCGAGACCGCTTGCGTGGCGAACACATGGGCGTGATTTTTCAGCAGTTCAATTTGCTGCCCTACCTCGACGTTAAAACCAATGTGCTGTTGCCTACCCGCTTGTTCCCCAGCCGCGCTGCCGCAGCCGAGCAGGAGTGGGGCAGTGCCGAGCAGCAAGCTTTGCATTTGTTGCAAACCTTGGGTCTGCCGCAGGCCGTGTGGCAGCAAAGTGTGAACCAATTGTCAGTCGGTCAGCAGCAGCGGGTTGCCGCGGTGCGTGCCCTCATGGGCAGCCCGCGTTTGGTGATTGCTGATGAGCCCACCTCTGCCTTGGATGACGCCAACCAGCTGGAGTTTCTCGATCTGCTGTTGGGTACTGCCCGCAGGCAAGCTGCCAGCGTGGTCATGGTCAGCCACAACCCCCATTTGGCCCAGCGCTTCGACCACATGTATGCCATGCCTTTAAGGGGCCGCCCATGATGTGGCTGAACCTGGCTTGGCGCAGTGCTTGGTCGCGCAGGCAGGCCTTGGCCATGGTGATGGTCTCGGTGAGCGTGTCGGTGCTGATCTTGCTGGGTGTGCAGCAGCTGCGAGAGGACGCCAAGCGCAGTTTCTCCAACGCCTTGAGCGGCGTGGACCTGATCGTAGGACCACGTGGCAGCGCTACCGAACTCATGCTCTACAGCGTCTTCCAAATTGGACGCCCGTCGCGCAATATGGGCTACGAGGGCTATATGGCGCTGGCGCAATTGCCACAGGTAAAGTGGGCGGTCCCCATACAACTGGGCGACAGCTATATGGGCCACCCTGTGCTGGGCAGCACCCCTGACATATTCGCCCGTTTCAAAAGCCAAGGCCAAGGTTTGCAATGGGCGCAAGGGGGGGCTTTTGCAGACCCTCTCGTCCAGCCTGAAGCCCTGAGCGAAGTGGTGTTGGGTGCAGAGGTTGCCAAACGCTTTGGCCACAAGCTCAATGACAAATTGGTACTCACCCACGGGCAGTCCAGTGGCTTGGGCACCGAGCACGAAGACCACCCCATGACCGTGGTGGGCATCTTGGCACCCACGGGTGCGCCGATTGACCGCAGCGTCATCGTCAGCTTGCAGGCTTTCGAGGCCATACATGTCGGTTGGGGCATGGGCATCTCGCCCAGCGCGTTCAAGGCGGCAGGCGGTGCACAGCAGGCCTTGGACATCAAAGACTTGCAGCCCTCAAGTCTGTCAGCTGTTTGGGTGGGGTTGCATAACCGTGCCGAGGTGTTTTCGGTGCGGCGCAAGATCGAAAGTTTGGAGCGTGGGCAGTTGATGGCGGTCATGCCAGGGGTGGCCTTGGACGAGCTTTGGCAAATCGTGAAAGTGGTGGAAAACACCTTGCTGCTGGTGGGCATGCTGGTGGCGGTGAGTGCCATGTTCAGCGTGGCGGCGGTGTTGCTGGTGGCGATGGCCGGTCGGCGCAAAGAACTGGCTATTTTGCGGGCCATGGGCGCAGCGCCTTTGGCTTTGATGGGCTTTGTTTTATTGGAATCCTTATTGGTCTGTGTGGTGGGTATAGTTGCTGGCTATCTGCTGTGCCAAGCCTTGTTGATAGCGGGGCAGGGCATATTGCGCACCGAGTTTGGTGTATTGGTGCAAGCCGGCTGGCCTGCTGAGCAGGCATGGTGGGCCTTGGCTGGCTTGTGTGGCGTGGCCTTGCTCGCCAGTTTGGTGCCGGCTTGGCGTGCCTACCGTTTGTCTTTGTCGGATGGCTTGCATCCCCCGTCGGTTTAAAAGAAGGAATTCGAAATGCATCGTCGATTTTGGTTCTACGTAACGTCTTGCTTCCTCAGTGTTGCCGTTCTGATCTCACCCGTGAGTCTGAGCGCCGAAACCCCAGGTTACAGCCTCATCGATTGGAACGACCTCATGCCCGAGCCCTGGGTCAAAGAAATGACCAAGGAAATGGCAGCCGTGGGCAAGTTGTCGAATTTGCAAGACAACAGCGAAGAAGCCAACAAAGCCATGGCTGTCATGCGTAAAAAATTTGACGAAGCGCCTATTGTCAAATCGCAACTCAATAAAAAAGTCCGATTACCCGGCTATGTCGTGCCCTTGGACGCTGAAAGAAGCGAAAAACGTGAGTTTTTGTTGGTTCCCTATTTTGGTGCGTGCATCCATACACCCCCACCGCCGGCCAACCAAATCGTGCTGATTCGCCCCACGGCGCAAAGCAAAATCAAGAAGTTACCGGAGTCTATGGATATAGTTTGGGTCGAGGGCGAGATCAAAGAGGGAAGGGTTGCAACCTCCCAAGGGGTCAGCGGTTATTTGCTAGAGGCTGTTTCTGTGGCCCCCTATGAGGTCAAGCCTGCCAAACGCTGACTACAATGCGGTTATGGACTCTGGACTGTGTGAACCCTGAACGGCCATTTCCTTTTTTATTAAACTACCCACTTCACTTCAAGGCAGACTGACTTATGGCAACCAATATTGATCAATCCAACAATCTGGTGATTGGCAACGGCGTTACTTTCAAGGGCACGCTCAACGTACCCAAAAAAGCCACCATTTACGGCACCGTAGATGGCGAGTTGACCGCGGAAGAAATCTTTATTGGCCAGTCTGGAAAAATCACTGGCAAAGTCACTGCTCGCGCCATTGAAGTCGAAGGCGAATTGCACCAAATCATTCACTGTCGTGACCATTTGCATATCCGTGCCACCGGCAAAGTGTCGGGCAAGCTTGAATACTCCCAAATTCAAATCGAGCGTGGCGGCGAATTCCGCGGTGAAATGCAGCAGGTCGGCGCACCCCCTGTGTACCCCTCTGGCACCCCATCCCCCGCGGCCAAGCCCAATGTCGTGGCACCTGGCATACCCACCCCTCCAACAGCACCTGCAGGCGGCAACACCCCCAACTAAACGCTTGGCCTTTACCCCTTACTTATAGGGGTTTTCGCAAACTTCCTGAGGTGCTTTTTTCATGCACCGGCAGCTGAACCCATAGGTTTTCAAGTTCTTTTTTTCAATGCCTCTGACAGAGGCATTTCTTTTTTGTCCCGCAGGAACGTAGATCTTGGGCTCGAAAGCGTGTTGACGTTGTTTGCCGTCTTTCATCTCGAAGCTGGCTCCCACACAGTAGATGGGACCACTCAGGCGGTTGCTTACCTCAAACATCATCAACTGGGGGTCATCGCTGGACCAGCCCGATTGAATGCTCAGCTGTTTGAGCTCTCTAGGCGACAAATCAAAACCTTTGAGGGGCTCTTTGGCATCCCACCAACCCATGGGTAATGCGGCTTGGCTGACCAAGGCCAGAAACAAAACCAACCACTTCATAGCAAGGGCAATATATCTTTCAAGCTAGGACCGCTGTGGGTGGGGCGGGGTCCTAGGGTCTCAAAGGGCAAGCCTTGGCGGTTGACCCAAAAGCTTTTGAAGCCGAACCAAGTCGCGCCCAGCGCATCCCAGCTGTTGCTCGACACAAACAGCACTTCTCTCACATCCATGGGGTAGTGGTGGGTGACCAAGCCATAGCTTTGGGGAGAGGTTTTGAACTGCCGCACCTCATCGACCGACAACACCTTGTCAATCAAGCCCGTCATTCCTGCGCTGCTCACGGCTTTGGCCAGCATATCGGGGCTGCCATTGGACAAAATCGCGCAGCGCATCCCAATGGCTTGGAGGTGTTGC
>JBILIR010000143.1:0-4797 GCA_044368955.1 Limnohabitans sp. | reverse complement strand
TACCTGCCTGTGTTGGCCAAAACTTCTGGCTACAAGGGTGTGACCGGCAACATTACATTTGACGAAAAAGGCGACGTGAAAAATGGCGCTTTGACTTTGTTCACTTACAAAGGCGGCAAACGCGAAATGATCAAAATCGTTCGTTAAGCTGGCTTGATCTGAAGTTCCCAACTCGTCTTTTGCCAAGCAACGATTTCTTGCTGTAAGAGGTGTTGGGATTGAGGGAACCGCTGTGACCACAGCGGTTCCATTAAGAGCTCAAACCGGTTGGTTTGCTTTTCAGATATGCGCAGTTCTAGTTTTTTATAGTCTGGTTCTCGTCTCGCGTGGCACAAGATGACCGCCAACCGCAGGCACAAAAGCTGGCAGGCAAAGCCCTCATTTGCAAAATCGACGTCCAGTTTCCTCAGCTTCCCTTTGTGCCCCAAAACCAGCAGGCTTAGACGGTGTAGCTCATGGAGCGCAAAACCAGGCGCATCGGTATTGTCCAAAATGTAAGCGCTGTGTTTGTGCGAGTCAGTATGGGATATTTGTGCACCAATCTCGTGAAGCTGAGCAGCCCAATCCAATTTTTTTGTGAGCCTTGGCCAGTCTTGTTCTGATGGTTTGTTTGTTGCTAATTGGTCAAGAAAATGGCAAGCTACTTTGCTCACGCGTTTAGCCTGCTCGATATCAACTTGAAAGGCTTTTTGCAATCCGGCGACTGTCACCGAACGGATGTCGTTGGTTTCATCTTCACGTTCAATCAAGTCGTACAACAAACCGTGCCTTAACGCACCAGGCGTGACTTGAAGTGCATCAATTTTGAACAGTTCAAGTACCGCATACAAAACAGCCAAGCCACCCCCAATGACGGCGCGGCGGTCATCTTTCAGCCCCTCCATGCGCAAGCTGTCGACATGGCCCACACGGATCAGGTGGCGCTTTAGCCACTCCAAAGATTCCAATGTGATGGTTTTGTCCGACCATCCTGCGCTGCCCAGCACCTCGGCGACGGCACTGACCGTTCCCGACGAGCCAAAAGCGGTATCCCAAGCTTTTCTGGGAAATATGTCTACCGCTTCCTCTAGAACGGCCTTGGCAGCCACTTCTGCTTTGTGAAAAGCGGCTTGCGTGAACGCCCCATCGGCAAAGTATTTGAGGCTGCTCGATACGCTTCCCAGCCTGTAGCTTTCAAGTTTGGAGGCGTCTTGTTTGACGCCCAAAATGAACTCGGTAGATCTGCCACCAATATCGATGACCAAGCGGCGTTCATCGGTTTGCGGTAAAAAATGCGAAACACCTTGGTAAATGAGACGTGCTTCTTCTCTTCCTGACACAACCTCTATGGGAAAACCCAAAAGCTGGTTCGCTTTACTCAAAAAAACCTGTCTATTTTTAGCTTCACGCAAAGTCTGGGTAGCCACGGCCCGTACTTCACTCGCCTTGAAACCAGCCAGTCGTTCAGCAAACCGTGCCAAGCATTCCCAGCCGCGTTCCATGGCTTCTTTGCTGAGGTTGCGATCTTCGTCCAAACCGCTTCCTTGCCGCACGGCTTCCTTGATGTATTCAGCCCTTTGGATCAGTCCGTGGCTATAGCGACAAATTTCAAGGCGAAAGCTGTTGGAGCCAAGGTCAACAGCGGCAAGCAGGGTTCCATTTTTCATGGCTACGAGAAGGGGTTCATGGGAGAAAAGATGAAAATGTATATTTTTTTACTATAATATTTTCAGTAAATGCTCAATTATGTGTCGAAAATATGACCAATACATGACAAAGTTGGAGGATACAGCGCGAAAAAATTGAATTTCGCAGAGGAAAAATGAAGTTAAAGCTGATGAACGCGTATTTTAAGATTAAAAAATGAGACTTTTTGACCGGTTTGGCGTTTTCCCTCGGATTAAGACACGATACTGTCATATTCCTTTTTTAGAGTCAGCACAAGGTTAGTGTTTCTTGGTGTTGTTCAAAGTTTTTCAAGGAGAAAAAATGTTTCAAATGAAGTCTTGGCTGATTGCCGCCGGTTTATCAGTCTCATCCGTGTTGTCCTTGGCCGCCGATATCACAGGTGCTGGCGCAACTTTCCCGTTCCCCATTTATGCCAAGTGGGCTGAAGCCTACAAAGAGGCCACAGGTACGGGCATGAATTACCAGTCCATCGGTTCTTCCGGTGGCATTCGTCAAATCCGCGCCAAAACCGTGACTTTCGGCGCCACAGACGCCCCAGTTTCTGGCGCTGACTTGGACAAAGACGGCATGGTTCAGTTCCCCATGATCATTGGCGGCACCGTTCCTGTGGTCAACCTAGACGGTTTCAAGCCCGGCGAATTGCGCGTGACTGGCCCTGTGATGGCCGAGATGTTCATGGGCAAGATCAGCAAGTGGAACGACCCCAAGTTTGCTGCCTTGAACCCCGGCAAAAACCTGCCCAACGAGACCATCACCGTCGTGCACCGCGCTGATGGTTCTGGCACCACGTTCAACTGGACCGACTACCTGACTTCAATCAGCAAGGACTGGGCTGACACTGTGGGCAAGGGTGCTGCTGTCAAGTGGCCCGCTTCCACGTCCGTGGGTGGCAAGGGCAACGAAGGCGTTGCAGCTAATGTGAACCGCATCAAAGGCTCTATTGGTTATGTGGAATACGCGTACGTCAAAAAGAACAACATGACTTTCTTGCAAGTTCAAAATGCCAATGGCAAATACGTCAGCCCTGACGACACCACCTTTGCCGCTGCCGCAGCTGGTGCCGACTGGTTCAGCGTGCCAGGCATGGGCGTGTCCATGGTGAATGCCAAAGGTGACAATAGCTGGCCCGTCAGCACGGCCTCTTTCATCGTCATGTACAAAGCGCCTGCTGACAAAGCCGCTTCGGCCGAAGCCCTGAAGTTCTTTGACTGGTCCTTCAAGAATGGTAAGAAAATGGCTGCTGAGTTGGATTATGTGCCCTTGCCTGACAGCTTGACCGAGCAGATCCGTTCCAGAGTCTGGTCACAGATCCAGAAGTAATTCAGGTCCTGGTCTGTCATCCGTCGGTTGTAATTCAGCGACCGACGGATTTCTTGTTTAAATTTGATGCTCTTTGTTTGATGGGTCAAGACATGCAAGCCCCCCTCTCCAGCGTGGACAACAACAGTCATTTGATGGCTGTAGCGAAGCGCCAGCGTCTGCAAGACGTGTTGTTTCACCGCCTGACGCAGTTGTTCTCCTTGTTGGTTCTGTTGGCCTTGGCTGGGATCATCGTGTCCTTGTTCATCAACGCTTGGCCGACGTTTGCCAAATTTGGTGTGCATTTCATTTGGTATGTCGAGTGGGACATCATCAACGAAGAGTTTGGTGCGGCCATTGCGATCGTGGGCACCATAGCCAGTGCGGGCATCGCCATGCTGGTGGCGGTACCTTTGGCTTTTGGCATTGCCGTGTTCCTGACCGAAACCTGCCCCGTCTGGTTACGACGCCCTTTGGGCACGGCCATTGAATTGTTGGCGGCGGTGCCCTCCATCATTTACGGTATGTTTGGCCTGTTTGTGTTTGCGCCATTGTTTGCCGATTACATCCAGGTGCCGCTGCGCGAAGTGTTGAGTGGTATGCCCTTGATTGGGTTTCTGTTTGGTGGCGCTCCGAACGGCATGGGCATTTTGGCAGCCGGCATTGTGCTGGCCTTCATGGTCTTGCCCTTTGTGGCTGCGGTGATGCGCGATGTGTTCGAAATCACGCCGCCCATCTTGCGCGAATCGGCCTATGGCCTGGGCTGTACCACTTGGGAAGTGGTGCGCCACATCGTGCTGCCTTACACCCAAAAAGGCGTGATCGGCGGCATCATGCTGGGACTGGGTCGGGCACTGGGTGAGACCATGGCGGTGACCTTTGTGATTGGCAATGCCAACCGCATGCCCACCTCGCTGTTCTCGCCAGGCACATCCATCGCCTCGACTTTGGCTAACGAATTCGGTGAAGCCGCAGACTTCCACATGTCGTCTTTGTTTGCGCTGGGATTTTTATTGTTTGTGATCACGTTTGTGGTGTTGGCCATGGCCAAAATCATGATTAATAGGGCTGAAAAGGCTAAGGGGTTCTGACATGGCGATGAACATGAATCACGCGCTGTACCGCAGGCGCCGCCTGGCTAATGCCTGGGGCATGGTGACCTCCATGCTGGCCATGGCTTTGGGTTTGTCCGTGTTACTTTGGATTTTGGTGGTCTTGTTTACCAACGGTTTTGCTGCGATGGACTGGAATATTTTGACCAAAGATACGCCTGCGCCGGGCACCGATGGCGGGGGCTTGCGCAACGCCATTGTGGGCAGTTTGTTGATAGTGGGCTTGTCGGTGCTGGTGGCGACACCGGTGGGGATCTTGGCCGGCATTTACCTCACCGAATATGGCGATCAGAGCAAAACGGCCGAACTCACCCGTTTTGTGACCGACATCATGCTGTCGGCACCCTCGATCGTGATCGGTTTGTTTGTCTACGCGATCCTTGTGGCCACCTTGGGCGGGTTCTCTGGTTACGCCGGCAGCCTGGCGCTGGCTTTGATTGCTGTGCCTGTGGTCATGCGAACCACTGAAAACATGCTGCGGCTGGTGCCTAGCAGCTTGCGCGAAGCGGCTTTCGCCTTGGGTGCGCCACGTTGGAAAGTGTCGCTGTCGGTCACCCTACGCGCGGCCAAAAGCGGTGTGATCACTGGTGTTTTGCTTGCCATTGCCCGCATCAGCGGTGAGACGGCGCCGCTGTTGTTCACCGCATTGAACAACCAGTTTTACAACGATGATATGAGCAAGCCCATGGCCAATTTGCCGGTCGTGATTTTCCAGTTC
>JBILIR010000142.1:0-4895 GCA_044368955.1 Limnohabitans sp. | reverse complement strand
AATTAATAAATTCGCGGCTGGGGGTAGCGCGAGGGATCAAAGCAGGCACGGATTCCCATGCGCTGCGAATTTCAGTCATCAGGCCATGGATTTCATCCAAAGCCGCCAAATCATTGCGTGCGTTCACATGCAGCAAACGGCGCGTGATGTAGTTATAAAGTTCGTTCAAATTGCCAGCGAGTTCGCCGCCTTTGTCAAAGTCCAAGGCACCTTGCAGGCCCAACACGATGCGGCTGGCGCGGGCAATCGATTTGCCTTTTTCAGCAATGTTGTTGTGCTGGATATGGCCTTTGGTGGTGGCCAAGCTTTCAATCAAGCCGTCAAACAGCATTTGAATGAGTTCGACATTGTTGGCTTTGGAAACGCCGGTGGTGACCTTGACGTCTCCGTAACTTTCAATGGCTCTGGAATTGGCTCGCATGATCAAGTTCTCCTGTGTTCAATCGTTGACCATGGATAGATCGGCGCCATGCGGGTGAACTTGAGATCAGGCAGCAACGGGAACCGCCTTTTCTTGGCTTGAATTTTCAGAAACAGGCACTTGCACTGTTTCTTCTTGAAGGTCTTGCGATGGGAGACGGCTGTTGAGTTGCGACAAATCGGGTTGCAACACCTCGCCCATGGGCTCGCTGGCTTGCGCCACGGCCATTTGCGGCAAAGCGGGGGCAGCCACGGCTGGCGCGGCAGCTTGGGCCAGCTCTTCTTCAGCAGGCGGTAACATTGCCTCCTCTTCTGAGGTCACAGGATGGATCAACAAGGTGGCGGAATACGGCTCACCCAGTCCCAGGCCAATGCGAGCGTAAATCATGCCGGTAACTTGGTCCAAGGACTGCTGAATGCGCAAGACATCGTCGGGTTTGCTGGTGGCGAAATCGGCCCCAGCTTGGTACAAACTGGCCAAATGGTGCATAGGCAGCCAAGACACCACCGAGCCACGCGGCGTGGGTATTTGGCGGTTGTTGGTGGGCACACCCACCGTTCCTGCTTTGCCATGGCTGTAGCCTTCCATGAACACTTGTTCAATGTGCTGGCGCAAGATGGGTTCGTAATGCGGTTTCAAGTCGGACACATGCTTGGCGTCCACGCCTGGCAATGGAATACCGCTCATGGCGTCCCACAGGGTTTTGCCGGCCAATTCGCCAAACAAGCCATCATCGTAAGTGGCAGGCACTTCTGTGCGCGAATAACCTTGGTAGATGACGTTGACTTTGTCGATCACGTACAAAACGAGCAAAAAAACCAACAACACGCCCCAAACCAAAAACAATTGAAAGAAGCTGTTCATGCGACGCTCCTAGCGGTTTTGAAAATATCCTCTGGTGCAATTTGCAGCTGCACACGCAGCTTTTTCACCACCGAAGACAAAATTTGACTGATGCGAGACTCACTCACTTCTAAAACTTCGCCAATTTCTTTCAGATTGAGCTCTTCCACGTAATACAGCTGCATGACCAACTGCTCACGCTCGGGCAATTTACCGATGGCGCTGGTCACCGCGTCCATGAACTCGGCCTCTTCCACCATCACATCGGGTTGGTGCGAGGCATCATCGGCAATGCTCATCACCTCTTCGGTGACCACTTCAAGCGAATAGGTTTCAAAGCGACGCGCTTTGCCGCGCTCTTTTTGGAAATCGTCCAACTCCTTGCCCATGTACTCGGCCATTTCAGCTTGGGTGGGCGCACGGCCCAACTCGGCTGACAAGACATGCAGGCTTTCGTTGTGTTCTTTGTTGAAGGCCACGGCTGAACGCGGCAAAAACGATAAACGTCGCACCTCGTCGAGCATGGCGCCACGCACACGGCTGTGGGCGAAGTTTTCAAAATCCACGCCCTTGCTGGCATCAAACACCCGTGAAGCTTCGAGCAAACCCATCATGCCGACCTGTATCAGCTCGTCGAGTTCCATATAGGCAGGTACCCGGGCTTTGAGGTGCAAAGCCACGCGTTTGACCAAACCAAGGTGGCCTAACACCAGCTCCTCGCCTTGCGGGCGAGACTGCTGGTACATCTTCATTGGTGAAATGGCTCTCATGTACTCTTCGTATTGCTTTGCAGCAAACGCTCCATGAAAAACTGCAGGCCACCTGAGGGGTGGTCGATGGGTCGTAACTGGGTGGACAACTCGGCCAAGCGGCGGAAGTCACGCGCAGCGGCTGTGCCCGGCGCCATCTCCATCACCGACTGGTATTTTTTCAATGCGGCCAAGACCATTTCATCGTTTTCGATGGAGGTCAAATAGTGAATCGACTCGCCCAAGAACCTCACGCACACATCGTTCAAACGTTGGTACAACTTCCAGCCTTGGGTTTGGGTGTCCACCAAATTGGGCACCAAGTAAATTTCGTCCAGCTTCATCTCCTGCGTCAGCACTTTGATGGTGCCGTAGGCGTCAGCGATGGAGGACGGATCATCTTGCACCACGATGAAGCGGCGCTGGCAAGCAGCTAAAAACGCCAACACCGACGGAGAGATACCAGCCGCCACATCGACGATGAGGTAGTCAATTTTTTTACCTAAGTTGCTAAATGCCTGCACGATGCTGGATGCTTGCAACTGGCTTAATGCCGCCAACTCTTGTACACCCGAGGCACCAGGAATGAGTTGAATACCTTGGCGCGTGGTGATGGTGATTTCTTCGAGGGTTTTTTGACCCGCCAAAAAGTGGCTGAGGTTGTACTCGGCCCTTGCACCCAAAGCGATTTGCGCATTTGCTAAACCTAAGTCAGCGTCAAACAACATGACATCATGACCTCGCTGGGCCAAAGCCACAGCCAAGTTGATCGACACGGTGGTCTTGCCCACACCGCCTTTGCCGCTGGCAATGCCGATGACTTCGGTGGTTTTGTTGTTACTCATGGGTAGACCTTGTGTGTTGCGCGGCCAGACGCGAAATTCTGGCAGAAGCCATGGCCAGCGTGCTGCTCATGTCTTCTTGGGGAACGTCGGTGTAGCCCAGCGACAAATTCGCCAATGCCACAGTCACCAACTCTTCGGCTTGCATTTGCAGCGACCATTCGCCGATGCGCTCGCCGCGGCTGGCGCCACTCACGCCCACATGGCCTTCGGTCAGCACTTGGATCAGCGCCCAAGGTTGGCTGGCTTCGTCTAACTTAGAAATCATCAGGCTTTGCCATTGAATATGGGGGGTTGAAAGCATTCTGCGCAACGAAGATTGGGAAGCATCGGCAGGAAGAACCACGTGGAATTGTGCCTCTTTGCAGATAGCGGCAATTTCGCTCACTCGCTCGGCCATTTGAACACCTGGGGTGTCAATGACGATGAACTTGCGTTGGCCATGCTCTTCAAGCAAGAGTTTCAAGGTGGTGACATTGGTTGCACGGAAGCAATCAACACCGGACTGGGCGCTGAGCAACTGGGTTTGGTTCCAAGCGCCTGCCCGCTGGTCGCTGTAGCTGATCACGGCAACTTGATCGCTGCCCCAGCTGACACTGGCGTGTTGCGCCAAACGCGCCACCATCAAGGATTTGCCAGCACCAGAAGGACCGGCGAGCACATGCACCCCTTGATCAGGGGCCGTCACACTGCTGTGTTGCATGGAATGGCAAAGCTGGCGGCGGATTTCGTCCATGGCTGGCTCGACGTCTTCAAAACTTTGGATGCTGTCAATCAGCAAGGCACGCAAAGCCACGGGAATGGCGGCTTCTTGCAAGGCGTTGCGCAAAGGCATGAGGTTGCGGGCCAAGCCCGTGCCTTGCCAAGCCATTTGCTGGCTGAGCTTGAATTCTTTTCTCAAAGTGGCGAGCTCTTCGCGCACCATTTGAACGATTTCTCGCCCTCGCATGGCGTCGCGCTCTTCGGCCACGTCGTGTGTTGGCGCCACAACTTGTGGTTGCACCACGGTTTCCTGCGCGGGTGCTGGCGGTGCAACAGCTGCAAGCGCTTGCATGGGCAAAGCTTCTTCTTGGATGGATGCTGTTTTCTCTTGTACGGCTTTTTTGAGGCTGGCTGCAGACACGAAACCTGTGGCATCGGCTTTGGCCGGTTTGGTTTGGCGCTTATGCATGGCCATGGTGTCATCAAGCACTTTGCCAAAACTGGCTGGCTCTTCTTGAACCAAGGGCGATTCTTCACTGCCATACGTCGCAGACAAACTGTAGGTTTTCTCGGTAGGCACAAAGGTCTCTGCCAGTGCGACCTCGGCGTTCATGGGTTCAACATCGACCGCCACGATCAACTCGGTTTTGCCTCTCACCTTGCTGGTAGAGATGACAAGCACGTCGGGGCCGTACAAGGCAACTGCCTTTTCGTTGGCCGCCCGGGTGTCACGGGCAATGATTCGCTTGAGTTCCATGGTGTTTCTCGTTGGTCAAATAAAAGGGTGGGGATCAGCCGCGGTTGGTAGCGTTCACGGTGTGAATCACTTTGACGGCTTGGTCATCTGGAATTTCGCTGTAAGACAAGACGGTCAAGTCGCTGACGCGAAAACGCACAGCTTTAGACAGCCAGCTGCGAATCAGCGGCGAGACCACCAAGACGGCGGCATGGCCTTCGTCTTCCATGGCCCGCGCACCCATGCGCAGCGCATTGAACAGGTTTTCAGCCAAACTGGGCTCCAAAACCACGGGTTGGCCTGGCTGGCTTTGCTGCAGCACGTTGTGCAGCAGTTGTTCCAATCCAGGCTCCAAAGTCATCACCGACAAATTGCTGGACTCGTCGACCAAGCTTTGCATGATCATGCGACCTAACTTGGGACGCACATAAGCGGCGAGTTGCTCGGGGTCGGTGCTGCGAGCACTGGCCTCGGTCAGAGATTCGGCGATAGAACGCATGTCGCGAATCGACACGCCTTCGTTCAACAAATGTTGCAGCACACGGGTGACCACACCCAAGGACAGCTTGCCTGGCACCAGTTCTTCCACCAGTTTGGGTGAC
>JBILIR010000169.1:0-4383 GCA_044368955.1 Limnohabitans sp. | reverse complement strand
ACACCCAACTTGGTCAAAATTTTTCCTGCCAGTCCACCTACGCGAAATTTCAAGCCTTTGAAATCGGCTGCAGTTTTAATTTCTTTGCGGTACCAACCGGCCATTTGTGCGCCGGTGTTGCCCACAGGCATATTGATCACACCATAGTTGCTGTAAAACGCATTGAGCAATTCAATGCCGCCACCCACATACAACCAAGCATTTTGTCCACGGGTATTCAAGCCAAAGGGCAGGGCGGTGCCAAAACCAAAGGCAGGGTCTTTGCCGATGTAGAAGTAACTGGCGCTGTGGCCTGCTTCTACTGTGCCGTTTTGAACACCATCGAGCACTTGCAAGGGGGGTAGCAACTCACCTGCTGCATGCAAGCTGATTTTGAACTTGCCCTCGGTCAACTCTGCGACACGCTTGGTCATCATGTCGACCGCGCCGTAAATGGTGTCTAGCGATTTGGGGTAGCTTGAAGCCAGTCGCCAACGAATTTCAGGCTTGGAAGACTGCGCCCTAGCTGGCGCACTGATGGCTGCAACCCCTGCGCCTACAGCGGTGGTGGAGAGAAAATTTCTGCGTTGCATGGCTGTCCTTCAAAAGTTGACTTGATGTTAGCTGACGATATCAAGTTTTTCTCTGGCGATTTCGTAGTTGGAGTCGAGGGTGTCCAGCGCCCAACCCGAGGTCAGCATGCGGTTCATGTACTGGCGGTTGTAAAGAAAAGGAAAAATCAGCTGCGACAGTCCAAAGGAGACAAAAGTGATGATCAGATGCAAGACGCCAACGCCTAGCTCACCCCGAATCACTGGCACAAACCAGCCAAACAAAAGATAAGTCCAGCTGAATCCCACATAACCATTTTTTCCAATCCCAGACACCGAGTGGATGATGCGCACCTTTTTTTGCAGACCAAACAGCAAGGCGGCAAGTATCAGCGGAGACAAAACAATCAGCACCAAAATCCATATCCAAAAGGATTCCATTGAATTTCCTTGTTTCAGTTGCGAGTGGACAACGTATGATCATAGAAGATACTTTCATCTGAGGATGAGGTAATTTTCAAATACATTGACGGCTTGAAAGTAATTGCTTTATGGAATTTTCACAACTGATTAAAGAGCGCAAAAGCATACGTGGCTACCAACAAAAACCTGTTCCGCGTGAACTGATAGCTGAAATCATCGAAGTGGCCAAATGGGCGCCTTCTTCGATGAACACCCAGCCTTGGTATGTGCATGTGGTGGCTGGCGAGGTGCTGGACCGCATACGCAAAGGCAACTCTGACAATATGATGAACGGTGTTCCGCCTAAGCGTGACTTTCCCATGAAAGAAGAGTACGAGGGCATTCACCGCAGACGTCAGGTCGACATCGCTATTCAATTATTTGAAGCCATGGGCATTGAGCGTGACGATAAAGTGCGTCGCACCGATTGGGTGATGCGCGGTTTCAGGCAGTTTGATGCGCCTGTGTCTTTGGTGTTGACCTATGACAAATATTTGGAGCCTGCAGCCATCAGTCAATTTGACTTAGGCGCTTTGTCCCATGCGATTGTGCTGGCAGCTTGGGAGCGCGGTTTGGGTTGCGTCATCAATGGCCAAGGCATCATGCAATCCAAGGTGGTGCGTGAGCATGCAGGTATTCCGGATGATCAAAACATCATGATTTGCATTGCCATGGGTTACCCCGATGAAAGCTTTGTGGCCAACACTGTCAAGTCGGTGCGCGAAGACAGTAAGAAGTTTGTTCGCTATGTGGGTTTTGATTAAATCACTTACAACAAACGTTCAATCAGCCAAAACAAGGCGATCAGGAACACGATCACTGAAATCCACCGTGTCAGCCATGCCTTGGACTTCTCAGTGCGTGCCAACAAGACAATCGGAATACCCACTGACAGCACTGCAACAATTTGTCCCAGCTCTACCCCGATATTGAAGGCCAGTAAAGCTTCAATGAAGTAAAACTGTGACAGTCCCAACTCCCTCAAGCCGTTGGCAAAGCCCATGCCATGAATCAGGCCAAACACCAGCGCCAGTTTCCAATGGCTGAGAACGATGCGATTTTGCAAATTCAAGGCCGCTGACAGCATGATCGACAAAGCGATGGCTGACTCGATCCAGCGCGATGGCAGGGTGATCCAATCCATGACTGAGGCCAGCAAAGTGACCGAATGCGCCAGTGTGAATGCGGTGATCACCTTGAGGGCAAACAATCCCGCAGCATGGGTGCTCACTCTGCTTGTGTCTGATCTCGGTTGCATAAGCATCAAACCTGGCAAAAGCAAGGTGAAAAGAAACAAGAGATGGTCAGGACCACCCCAAATATGCATGGCACCTTCTTGGGCGAATAAACCCATGGTGGCCAAGCGCTTGGACTCGCCTAGGGCAAACCGCTGGGTATCCTTGCTGGAATCAAAGACGGATGAGATTTCCTCTTGTCCCAGCCGCAGCTTGAAAAAGGCCCGTCCCAGCTTGTCGTTTTGGTTGAAAAAACCATAACGCACCACCACAAATCGAACCGGAGCAGGGATGCTCGGGCCGCTAAAACGTTGCCGTACATACAGCCCATCGTTGTGCAGCACCACCGACTGCTCGATGAAGTCCAAGCTTTGTGCTTGCTCATTCACTTCCACCACCAGCGACTCCTTAATGATCTGGGTAATGGCGGCTTGCTTGGCCTTAAGTTGCTCGGGTGTGGGGGTGGAAGTAGGAGATTGTGTGCTGGCTTGCGCGGTGTTTTGTAACAAGCTGTCCAGGTCTCTGACGATGAAATCGATGTCAATGTGCAGTCGCCCATTGGCATCGGTCACAAAGAGATAGCTGTTGCCAGTTTGGTGCGCTGATAGAGGTGCTGAAAAGAAAAGCAATATGACCAACAGACCAGTCGTTGCTTGTTTGAGCCACGAGTTCATCATTTAAAAAGGTGGTTGCATATTTAAAAATTTCCCAAGGCTTCAAGCGTCAGTGGCTTGAGGCTTTGTGGATACTGGCTGCGTAACTGGGTCAGCAATTGCTTGAATTTTTTCTGCCCATCAGCAGGAGATAGCAATTGTTGATCAATGGCTTGCAGCGTGTGAATGGCTTGTATGAACTGCACCTCTTCTTGGTTGACGATCGGATCCTTGGATTTAAGCAAGGTTTCGCCTATTTGAAGCAGTTTGGTGAGCTCTTCACGGGTTTGTGACAAGGGTTTGAGTGGGTTGTCTGTGAAGCTGTCGTAAAACTGGTTTTTGAACAAACGGTAGGCCGCCAGTGTTGCATACCCAGCTTTGGGATGAAGAGACAAAGCACTGCGGTAATGCTCAAGGGGCGATAAGTACAAACCGATCTGCTTGGATTTGTACAGCATGAACCCCCCGCGTGCCAACTCCGCCAGCAGCACATTTGACTCCAGCCCATTAACGGCACCATGACTTTGAATATCTTCATTGAATAAATCACGAATCTCATCCAAGGTGGTTGCCATCATGAAGTGAGCTTTGCCTTTCTCGACAGCCGAGGTCGAGGAAACCAGCATTTGCTGGGTTTGTTGCAATGTCAACATGAAGCGCTGACGAGTTTCGGTGGTGATCGAGTCGTGCGCCCAACTGCTCAGGGTGCAGATGCACCCTAACAACCAAGCGCAGGTGCGCAGTCGGACCTTGGAGTTCATGAATCAGCAGGAGCTGGTGGTGGTTCCAGCTTTTCGCCACGGTAAGAAGCCAGCGCACCAGGATGCAGTGCCATGCCAAAACGGGCGGGGGCGGGCTTGAGCAATTTCAAGCTGTCGGCGGCTTCCATCAAGGCCATGGTTATCAAATAACCATGGTAGAGCGGTACATCAGTGCGACAAACAAGCAAGTGCTGACCGTCATCCACCAAAATCTCCAACTGCATCGGAACAAATTCTTCAAAGGGCGTAGCCCCAGACAGCATTTGTTGGGCATGCGCATAGGACAACACTGCAATCTTGACCTGATCTGTCTTGAGCAAACTGGCGGTACGCGTCATTTTGTGGGCACGGCTAACCATGGCACGGCTGAGGGGCAGTTTGTCGCGCAATACCGCTACCCATGCCTCTCCTTTGTCATCACCGACTTCATCCTCCAGCGACGTCATGATTTGCATATTGCGCTTGCGAAAAACATTCCAAAAGCGGTAGGGGGTATGTGCCATGGCGAGCGTGACAGGCAGCCAAGTCAGGGCCCAGGCCAGGCTCAAGCGAGCCAAGAAAGAACGTCTTTGCATGTTTGATTTCCCAAAAAAAAGAGCGAGAGAATCTCGCTCTTTTTGTACAGCTTAGAAAGTTTATTTCTTATCGAAGATTTCCATCGGGCAGATGGTGGTCACGGCGTAGTTGGGCACATCGACCACGTTGCTGATGCGCAGATCGCAGGCTACGCTGGCAATCACCA
>JBILIR010000141.1:0-4945 GCA_044368955.1 Limnohabitans sp. | reverse complement strand
CAAACCGATGATGATTGCGCCGCCGGGGCCGACGAAGCCGCAAGCAGGCGTGATCGCCACCAGACCTGCCACCGCACCAGATGCCGCGCCCAACATCGAGGCTTTGCCTTTGCTCAGCGCTTCACCGGCAATCCAGGCCAAGGTGGCGGCCGCTGTCGCCACCAGTGTGTTGACGAATGCAAGCGCTGTCAAACCGTTGGCTTCCAAGTTGGAACCTGCGTTGAAACCGAACCAGCCCACCCACAACAGTGCAGCACCGACCATGGTCAGGGTCAGGCTGTGAGGGGTCATGGACTCTTTGCCATAGCCAATGCGTTTGCCGACCATGTAAGCACCGACCAAACCAGCGACCGCTGCATTGATGTGAACCACGGTGCCGCCTGCGAAGTCGAGTGCGCCTTTGGCCCACAACCAGCCTGCAGCGGCAGTTACTTTTTCCAGCGAAGCGGCATCAGAGATAGCGTCAGGGCCGTCCCAGTACCAAACCATGTGGGCTACAGGCAGGTAGCTGAAGGTGAACCACAGCGTACAGAACAACAGCACAGCAGAGAACTTGATGCGCTCAGCGAATGCGCCGACGATCAAGGCACAGGTGATGGCCGCGAAGGTGGCTTGGAAAGCGGCGAAGCTGAGCTCGGGAATGACCACGCCCTTGCTGAAGGTGGCGGCGAGCGAGTCAACCGTGATGCCTTTGAAGAACAGCTTGTCAAACGAGCCAATGAACGGGTTTCCTGCGGTGAAGGCCAGCGTGTAGCCGTACAGCACCCACAACACATAGATGAGCGAGGACACCACAAACACCTGCATCAACACCGACAGCATGTTCTTGGAGCGTACCAAGCCGCCGTAGAACAAGGCCAGTCCAGGGATGGTCATGAGAATGACTAACACAGTAGCGATGGTCATCCAAGCGGTGTCGCCTTTGTTGGGTACCAAGGCAGGTGCAGCCGCGGGTGCTTCAGCTTGCGCCGCAGCCGTGGGCGCAGGGGCGGAGGTGGGGGCAGCAGCTTCGGTTTTCTCAGCAGCGGGTGCGGCGGCTTCGGCGGCTGGCTTGGCGGGCGCGTCTTCGGCCATGCTTACGCCGTGGGAAAAGACCAAACCCAGCCCCAAGGCTAAGGTAGCAATGAATTTTTTCATGATGGTTGTCCTGATCGTTTGCGTTAGATGGCGGCTTTGCCGGTCTCGCCGGTGCGGATGCGCACGACTTGTTCAAGCGGTGTGACGAAAATCTTGCCGTCACCGATCTTGCCGGTGCGTGCAGCGGTTTCAATCGCTTCAATCGCGCTGTCAACCAACTCGGCGCCGACAGCGGCTTCGATCTTCACTTTGGGCAAAAAATCAACCACGTACTCAGCGCCGCGGTACAGCTCGGTGTGACCCTTTTGGCGACCAAAGCCTTTGACCTCGGTGACGGTGATGCCTTGCACGCCGATGGCCGACAAAGCTTCACGCACCTCGTCTAGCTTGAACGGTTTGATGATGGCCGTAATCAATTTCATGGTTTCTCCTGTTCAGTGGAACTGCAAAAACTTCGCAGTGGAACTCACACTTAGCAGGCTTTGTGCCAAGCACACTTAAAGCATTTATTGCACGCCCTGCGTGCGCAAAACAGGCAAGCCCTCACAAATTGCACTTAAACGGTGCGGTTTCAACAAGGTTGCGCACGAAATGAGGGCAATTTTCAAGGGCTGAGGTCGTGTATGGGATTTGCACAAGTTCACAGCTGCGCAGTTTTGGGGCTTGCGGCGGCACAGGTCACGGTCGAGGTGCATTTGGCTAATGGCCTGCCCAGCTTCACTTTGGTGGGTTTGGCAGACACCGAGGTGCGAGAAGCCCGCGAGCGGGTGCGTTCAGCCATTTTGAACAGTGGCTTGGACTTTCCCAGCAACCAGCGTATCACGGTCAATTTAGCACCAGCCGATTTGCCCAAGGATTCGGGACGATTCGATTTGCCCATCGCCGTGGGCATCTTGGCTGCCAGTGGTCTGCTCAACCCAGAAGCCCTGAAGGGCCATGTGTTTGCTGGCGAGTTGTCGCTCTCGGGCGAATTGCGTTCTGTGCGGGGTGCTTTGGCCATGGGCTTGGCCTTGCAACTGCAGCACACTGACATACCACCGCTGCGGTGGGTGTTGCCCCCGCGCAGCGCCGAGGAAGCGGCCTTGTTGCCCGACGCCTATGTCTACCGCGCTCAGCATTTGCAGGATGTGGTGCACGCATTTGCCATTGCGGGAGGCCAAGAAGCGAGGGATGGCGAGGGCCTGGTTCGCTTGACTACACAGGCCTTGCCGCGGCAACACCCCAGCGCGGAGCTGGACTTGCAGGATGTACTTGGCCAAAGCAGCGCCAAATGGGCCTTGGAAATTGCCGCTGCGGGTGGCCACAGCCTGCTGATGGTGGGGCCGCCGGGCAGTGGCAAGTCCATGCTGGCGCAACGCTTGCTGGGTTTATTGCCTGCGCTTAGTCAAGAACAAGCGCTGGCATCGGCTGCCATGCTCAGTGTGGCGGGACAGTTTCAGCCCAGCCGCTGGGGGCAGCCGGTATTTCGTCAGCCGCACCACAGCGCCAGCATGGTGGCCTTGGTGGGCGGCGGTGTACCGCCCCAGCCAGGGGAAATTTCCTTGGCGCACCATGGCGTGTTGTTTTTGGACGAGCTCCCCGAGTTCTCCCGCCATGCACTTGAAGCGCTGCGTGAACCGTTGGAGACGGGGCGGGTCAGTTTGGCGCGGGCAAAGCACCATGTGGAGTTTGCCGCGCAGTTTCAGTTGGTGGCGGCCATGAACCCTTGCCCCTGTGGCTACTTGGGCTCGGTCAAACCGGCCTGTCAATGCTCACCCCTGCAACTGGCCCGTTACCAAGCGCGGTTAAGCGGGCCCCTGTTAGACCGTATGGATATGCGGGTGGCGGTGTCTGCCCTGCCACCCGAGCTGGCGACACAGGCCCAAGCCAGCGAAAGTAGCGCTCAGATCCGGCTTCGCTGTCAAGCCGCCCACGAGCGAGCGCTCAGGCGCCAAGGCGTGAGCAACCACGCCCTCAGCCCCCCACAGCTGCTGGCCTTGCCCATCAGCGATGCAGCCCAAGTGCACTTGACCCGCAGCGCTGCCCAGCACGGTTGGTCTGCCCGCTTGGTGCACCGCAGCTTGCGTTTGGCACAAACCATTGCCGATTTGGCCCAAGCAGATCAAATTGATCACAGCCATATGTTGCAAGCCCTTCATTTCAGATCACCTTGGCAGGAAAAGGGATAAACAAGCAACAAGAGGAAAATTAACAAAAAACAACAAAATAGAAACTTAACGGCACTTATTGCCTAAATTAGCAATCTAAATAGGCAAATAAAAATTACAAAAGTAGTAGTTTAATATATATTAAGTAAAACAAAATAACGCATTGTCTGAATAATTTCATTTCTTTCGAGCTTATTCCCATGTCGAACAACCTGCAAGAACCCTCCATGGTGAGGCCCTCTGTGCCAAGCGCAGGGGGTGCGCCTCGTATGCGCTTGTTTCGTCAAGAGGAGTTTGTAGCGCGTTGGCCGGAGATACGTCCCTTGGTTGACCCTGCAACCCCCTACAACCGCGGTGAATATGAAACTGATGACTTGCTCACCTTGGTCAAGCAAGGCCATGCATTTGCGCTGGGTTTCTTGCGTCATGAACGCTGCGAATTCGTCATGATTTTGCAGACCGTTTACATGCCACGCAAAAAAGTGCTGTTCATATTGTGCTGGGGCGGCACGGGCATGCGTGACTACCTGCGCATGTTTTATTCAGAATTTTTATCGCTGGCTAAGCGCAATGGCTATCACGCTGTTCGTGGCGCCATGCGGCCATCCATGGAGCGGTATGCCAAGCGCATGCTGCCCAATTTAAACAATCTTTATTCAACCTTGGAGACATCACTATGAGCGGTGGCGGCGGCGGCGGACACGGATATTTTGGCGGTTCTGAAATGAATGGCCGGAACACTGACAACGGCTTCTTGGGCAGTGGAGGAGACGACTATTTTGACGGCGGGGCCGGTGAAGACCAAATGTGGGGCTACAACGGTAACGACACCCTGTTTTTAGGCGCAGGCAATGAGGGCGCCTATGGGGGAATGGTCGTGACAGGGTATGGGGAGGCTCAGGTAATGATGCTGTGTTTGGTCAAAACGGAGACGACACCGTATGGGGTGGGACCGAGCATGACTGGGTATCGGGTGGCAGTGGCAATGATCAATTGATGGGGGACGATGGGAACTTGACCTATGGTGGCAATGACACCATGGAGGGAGACGCAGGCAATGACACCATGTGGGGAGAAGCTGGCCATGACCTGATGTACGGCGATATAGGTTTAACAAAAGGAACCTTGAAGCCCTACAACCCCGACCGCAACGACCAAAGCATGAACGGTGCGGAGTATTACAACCCCAATGCACTCGACAACAATGACTTGATGTGGGGTGGCTCCGGCAATGAAACCATGTACGGCCAAGAAGGTAAGGACACCTTGGTGGGTGGCGATGGGGACGATGTTTATGTTGTCGATAGCGACGGAGACCTCGTCACTGAGCTGCTTAACCAAGGCAAAGACACGGTGCAGTCCTATAGCCAGTTTTACCAATTGGGCGCAAATATAGAAAACCTAACCTTGATGAACGGAGCGATTTATGGCTTCGGAAATGAATTGGCCAATACCATCACTGGCAACGCCGCTGACAACTACCTCAACGGCGGTGGTGGTAATGACACCTTGGTGGGTGGCTCAGGCAACGACACCTTAGAAGGTGGCTCGGGCGCAGACAGCATGGACGGGGGCACAGGCAACAACACCTACATCATTGACCAAGCTGGCGACCGCTTCTCACAATCCAACATAGATGCCAACAACACCGTTACCCTGAATGTGGATGCATTCATTGACTTCAATCCGAATCTGACCGACAGCCAAATTATTCAGGCGCT
>JBILIR010000140.1:0-4954 GCA_044368955.1 Limnohabitans sp. | reverse complement strand
TGGGCAGCGTGCAAATCGGGGTTGGCCGCTTTGGTGAGTTGCTCGAACACGGGGAAGTAGGTGAGCACAGCCAACAAACAACCCATCATGATGATGGGCTTGCGACCAATCTTGTCCGACCAAGCGCCAAACACGATAAAGAACGGTGTACCAATGATCAACGAGGCAGCCACGAAGAGGTTGGCGGTTGCGCCATCGACCTTCAAGGACTGTGTCAAGAAGAACAAAGCGTAGAACTGACCGGTGTACCAAACCACGGCTTGGCCAGCGGTCAACCCGATCAAGGCCAAGATCACGATCTTGAGGTTTTTCCATTGGCCAAAAGACTCGGTCAAGGGTGCTTTAGAGGTTTTGCCCTCAGCCTTCATTTTCACGAAAGCAGGTGACTCATTCATGGACAAACGGATGTAGACCGAGATGGCCAACAAAGCGATGGAGACCAAGAAAGGAATGCGCCAGCCCCAGTCGGCAAAAGCTTCTTCGCCAATGGCAATGCGGGTACCCAAAATCACCATCAGGGACAGGAACAAACCCAAGGTAGCCGTGGTTTGAATCCAAGCAGTGTAGGCACCTCGCTTGCCGTGGGGTGCGTGTTCAGCCACATAGGTGGCTGCGCCGCCATACTCGCCGCCCAAAGCCAAACCTTGCAACAAACGCAAGGCAATCAAAATAATTGGCGCAGCCACACCAATGCTGGCGTAGGTCGGCAAGATGCCGACAATGAAGGTCGACAAGCCCATAATGAGGATGGTCACCAAGAAGGTGTATTTGCGACCAATCATGTCGCCCAAGCGGCCAAAGAAGATGGCGCCAAAGGGACGAACGATGAAACCTGCGGCAAACGCCAGCAGCGCAAAAATAAAGGCCGAGCCAGCATCCAAGCCGCTGAAAAACTGCTTGGCGATGATGGCCGCCAATGAGCCGTAAAGGTAAAAGTCGTACCACTCGAACACCGTGCCGAGGGATGACGCGAAAATAACTTTCTTTTCTTCCGACGACATTGGTCGGTCTTCATGCACGATGGCCATGGGTGTCTCCTGAGGTTAGGGGGCCCAATGATTGGACCGTCTCGCATTGTGGGGATATGTGCTTGCCGTGGACTGACTTCAAGCTGAACAACTGCTGACAACCCTAGGGCAAACCCTGTGGCTTGGTATCGTTATATGAAATGCGCTCGCCCAACCGCGACCAAATGCGGTGCTGCTCCTGCGGGCTGGCAAAAGACCAACAGCCAATCTCGTCCAAGGTGCGTAAACAACCTATGCACTCACCTGTGCTGTCGTTCATGGTGCAAATCGACATGCAAGGCGACAAAGGATGCTCGTGGGCAGGGGTTTGCTGCGCAGACAACCAACGCTCTTGCAACACCTGCCAAGGCGTGAGTTGCATCTCAGACCTCTTGAGCGTCAAGGCGAAGCAAGGGCGCACCTTCATGCACTTGGTCGCCTGGCGCATAAAGGAGTTCGGCGACAGTGCCATCAGAAGGTGCGGCCACGGTGTGCTCCATCTTCATCGCCTCCATTACTGCCAAGGCTTGGCCCGCTTTCACTGTGTCGCCTACCTTGACTGCAAAGCTCAGCAACTTGCCGGGCATGGGCGCAGACAAATTGCCGCTGGCCGCCGACCCTTGCGCAGCATGTGCCAAGGGGTCGATGAAATGCAGGCTGCAACTGTCCCTATCGGCAAACACATGCCACTGGTCTTTCGCTGCGTAGACATGTGCACGCAGTCGCTGATCGCCCCATTGCAATTGCACCTTATCGCCTTGGGCTTGCCACACCAAGGCTTGGTTTTTCTCGCCTATTTGCAATAGGGCGGGGCCATGGCTATGACGGGTCAGCAAGGCCACGCCCGTTTCATCGCCACACACATAGTCAAATTTACGAAGACTTTGGCCTTGCATCACCCAACCATCGGTTTGCGACCAAGGGTCAACCCAAGCATCGCCACGCGGCGCTTCTTCCGCCAAGCCGTGGGCCATGGCCGCTGCCACAGCCAGTGCGATGGGCAAAGGTTGCTGATGGAACAACTGGTCTTTTTCGCGCTCAATCAGGGCCGTGTCCAACTGGGCATGGGCAAACGATGTACTGCGCACCACCTGCCGCAAAAACCCTACGTTGTTGGCCACGCCGACGATGTGCAATTCGCTGAGGGCTTGGTCTAAGCGTGCCAGAGCCAGTTCGCGGGTTTCGCCATGCACGATGAGCTTGGCGATCATGGAGTCGTAGTAAGGACTGATGCTGTCACCTTCACTTACACCGCTGTCCCAGCGCACATCGCCGGTTGTGAAGCGATGCGCCAAGGGTATTCGCATGACCTGCAAACGGCCGGTAGCAGGCAAAAAATCGTTGTCAGGGGTTTCGGCGCAAATGCGGGCTTCGATGGCATGGCCTTGCACCTTCACTTGTGCTTGCGTCAAGGGCAATGCTTCACCCGCTGCGATGCGCAACTGCCACTCCACCAAATCCAAACCGGTCACCGCTTCGGTCACAGGGTGCTCCACCTGCAAGCGGGTGTTCATCTCCATGAAGAAGAAATCCATACCGCGCTCGGACTGCTCAACGATGAACTCCACCGTGCCCGCACCCACATAGTTCACCGCTTTGGCGGCCGCCACTGCAGCTGCGCCCATGCGTTCGCGCAACTCGGATGACAAGCCCGGTGCGGGTGACTCTTCCAGCACCTTTTGATGGCGTCGTTGCACCGAGCAATCACGTTCGTGCAAATGGATGAGGTTGCCGTGGCTGTCGCCAAACACCTGAATTTCAATATGCCGTGGACGCTGAACGTACTTTTCAACCAGCACCGCGTCGTCGTTGAAACTGTTTTTCGCTTCCCGTTGACACGAGGCCAAGGCATCGGCGAAGTCATCTGCGACTTGAACGATGCGCATACCCTTGCCGCCACCACCCGCGCTGGCTTTGATCAGCACAGGAAAGCCCATGGCTTGCGCTTCTTTGGCCAACAGCGCAGGGTTTTGATCTGCGCCGTGGTAGCCGGGCACCAAGGGCACACCCGCTTTTTCCATCAATTGCTTGGACGCGGCTTTCAAGCCCATGGCCTGAATCGATGCCGAGGATGGCCCGATGAACACCACACCCGCTTGCTGGCAGGCATTGGCGAAGTCGGCGTTCTCGCTTAAAAAACCATAGCCAGGGTGGATGGCTTGGGCACCGGTCTGCATAGCGGCTTGCAAGATGCGCTGCCATTGCAAATAGCTGTCTTGGGGCGCGTTGCCGCCGATATGCACGGCTTCATCGCAAGCTTGCACATGGGCCGCGTTAGCGTCAGCGTCGGAGTACACCGCCACGGTGCGCACACCCATGCGTCGGGCGGTGGCGGCGACACGACAGGCGATTTCGCCTCGGTTGGCAATCAGTATTTTGGTGAACATGGGCTCAGTAGCGCTTGGCCACTTCTTCCAACATCACCTCGGTGGCACCGCCACCGATGGCGAGCACACGGGCGTCGCGCCACAGGCGCTCGATGGGGGCTTCGCGCATATAGCCCATGCCGCCCCAAAACTGCAGGCAACCGCCCACCACCTCGTTGACCAAATCGCCGGTCAGGGCTTTGAGCATGGACACCTCTTGCACGATGTCGTGGTCTTGCGTGACCGACCAAGCGCAGTGGTACATGAGTTGCCGCGCTGCGCGGGTTTTGGCGTCGAGCATGGCGATGCGCTGGCGAATGTGCTGCATGTCCCACAGCGCTTTGCCAAAAGCTTGGCGTTGGCGCACATAGTCCAAGGTCAGCTCGATGGCGCGTTGGCAGTGGCCCACCGCCATGGCGGCCAAGGCGATGCGCTCGGTTTGCAAGTTGCGCATCAGCGCGTAAAAGCCTTTGTCTTGTTCGCCCAGCAAGGCCTCGGGGCCTAAGCGCACGTTGTCGAGCACCAACCCGGCGGTGTCGGAGCACAGCCAACCGGTTTTGTCCAAAGAACGGCCGACGCTGAAACCGGGCGTGCCCTTTTCCACGATGAACATGGACATTTGGTGTTTGCCAGGGCCAGTTTTGGCGGCAACGAAATACACATTGGCGTGCACGCCATTGGTGATGAACATCTTGGTGCCGTTGAGCACCCAGTTGTCGCCGTCACGTTTGGCGGTGCTTTTCATGCCCGACAGGTCAGAACCCGCGCCGGGTTCGGTCATGGCGACGGCACTGATGGTGTCACCCGCGATGATGCTGGGCATGTATTTGGCTTTTTGCGCTGCGGTGCCCGCATGGTGCAAATGCGGACTGGCCATGTCGGTGTGCACCAAGACGCTCACGATGAAGCCGGCAAACGTGGACTGAGACAGCGCTTCAGCAAACACCAAGTTGGTCAGCGCATCCGCCTCAGCGCCGCCGTATTCGCTCTCGTACATCAGGCCAAAAAAGCCAGCCTCGCCCATTTTGCGCAGCACCTCGCGGGGCACTTTGCCGGCCTTTTCCCATTCCATGCCGAAAGGCTCGACTTCGCGCTCGAGAAAGCGCTGCATTTGATCGCGCAGGGTTTGGTGTTCGGGTAAGTAGTAGATGTGGTTCATGGGGGGTGCTTTATTTTGGGGTTATTGAAAATTTGAGGTCATTGTGTGGATTGCTTCGCTTCGCTCGCAATGACACTAGTTTGAGTCATCGCAATGACCGGCAAATGCGTCATCGCGAGGAGCGCAGCGACGAAGCGATCCCGCTGTGGATTGCTTCGCTTCGCTTCGCTCGCAATGACGAGGCATGCATCACATCCGAAACACGCCAAAGCGTGTCTTGGGAATCGGCGCATTCAGAGCGGCTGACAAGCCCAGCGCCAGCACACGGCGGGTGTCGGCGGGGTCGATCACGCCGTCGTCCCACAGGCGGGCGCTGGCGTAATAGGGGTGGGATTGGTGGGCAAATTGGTCCAGCAGCGGCTGCTTGAACTTGGCCTCTTCATCGGCACTCCAGCTGCCGCCTTTGGCCTCGATGCCGTCGC
>JBILIR010000139.1:0-4966 GCA_044368955.1 Limnohabitans sp. | reverse complement strand
TTTTGCCCGCACCATTGGGGCCAATGAGCGCATGACGAGCCCCTCGCAGCAACTGCAAGCTGACGTTGTCCGTGGCGGTGATGCCGCCAAAGCGTTTGACCAAACCTTCACAGGACAAAACGATGTCAGCACTCATGCGCGACGCCCCCATGTCCAAGGGCGAAGCAAGCGTGTACGACCCACCAACATCAGCAGCACCAAGAAGAGCCCCAACCAAAACGTCCAGTACTGTGGCGTCCAAGCCGAGATGATGCTGTGCAAACTCTTGAACACCACAGCCCCAATGATGCCGCCCCACAACCATCCGGTGCCACCAATGACCAGCATCAGCAACACATCCGCAGACCGATCAAAACCAAACACATCCAGCGATGCAAAGCCAGTGGTTTGGGCTTGCAAACCGCCCGCCATGCCCGCCAAGGCCGCCGCCAATGTGTACACCGCTATCAAACGGGCATGAACAGGTATGCCAATGGCTTGGGCGCGTAAAGCGTTATCGCGTATCGCCTGCAAACTGAAACCAAAAGGAGAAACCACCACTTGACGCAACAGCACAAAGACACACAGTGCAACAAGCAATGCATACCAAGCAGCGGTTTGGCCCATCAAGTCAAATTCAAACTGCCCCAACACAGGTCCCATGACCACGCCTTGCAAACCGTCGGCGCCTCCAGTGATGAAGTCCAATTTGTTGGCCAACTCTTGCAGGATCAAAGCCACCCCCAGCGTTACCATCAACCGAGTGAGGTCCGAGCCGCGCAAAATACCCAAGCTGCAAAACGCACCCAATAAGGCTGTGACCGCTGTTGCAACAGCCAAACCCAGCAAGGGGTCAGGGTTGATGTGCTTGGCAAACAAAGCGGCGCTGTAAGCACCCATGCCAAAAAACGCCGCATGCCCCAAGGACACGATGCCGCTGTAACCCAAAATCAAATCCAAAGACATGGCAAACAGCGCAATGATGGTGATTTCACTGATCAACAAAGCATGGGTCGGCAGCAACAGGGGCAGGCACAGCAAGAAAGCCCACAACGCAAACTCCCACCACCGAGGTTTGGCAGAGATGCGAAGGCTATGCGCTACACCGCTCATTTGCCACCCCGCGAAAACAAGCCTTGGGGTCGCCACAAAAGAATCAGAATCATCAAGCTGTAAACAATGAAGGCGCCCAACTTCGGTATGTAGTATTTACCCGCCACATCTGCAATACCCAAAAGCAAAGCGGCCAACAAGGGCCCCGTCAAACCCGAGGTACCACCCACCGCCACCACGATCAAAAAGTAAATCATGAACTTAAGCGGAAAGATCGGGTCCAAGCCCAATACCTCTGCCCCCAAAGCACCGCCCAAACCGGCTAAGCCGGAGCCCACCGCAAAGGTGAGTAAAAACACCTTGTTCACATCAATACCCAAACCCGCAGCTACGCGTTGGTTGTCCACTGCTGCCCTTAACTGCGAGCCAAAGCGGGTGCGCACCAGCAGCAATTGCAACACCACAGCGAGCAAGGCGCAGACCGCAATGATCGCCAAGCGGTAATGGCCCATGCCCAAAGCGCCGTCCCAAAGCTCGGTGCGTCCTTTTAAGTACTCAGGCAATTGCACCAGTTGCTGGGTGGAGCCGACAAAGTAGTCCACACCGGCCACGGCCATGAAGGTCAAACCAATAGAGAACAGCACTTGGTCCAAGTGAGGTTTGTTGTACATGCGCCGGTAAAGCGTGACTTCCATGACTGCGCCCAGCAATGCAGTGACCACGAACGCCAAAGGCACACACAACAAAAAAGGTAATCCTGCATGCTGCATCAACAAGACCGTGGTGTAGCCGCCCGCCATGGCGAAAGCGCCGTGCGCGAGGTTGATGAAGTTCATCAAGCCCAAGGTGACAGACAAACCAATGGCCAGGATGAACAGCAACATCCCGTAGGCCACACCATCGAACAGCAATGTCAGCATGACTGTGCTTATTTGGTTTTGCCAGGGTCTTTCATGTCTTTGATGGCATCAAACTCCACGTTGTAGAGCTGGCCATCCTTCTTTTCCACTTTGCGCAAGTAGATGTTGTGGACCACATCACGGGTTTGTGCATCAATGTAAATTTGACCGCGAGGGCTCTCGAAAATTTGCCCTTTCATGGCGGCCAGCATGGCCTCGCCACCGCCTTGGCCACCCTTGGTATTTTTCAAAGCCTCATAAATGACCCGCATGCCGTCATAGCCACCGACCGCCATGAAGTTGGGACGCAAGCCGTTGTTGGCTTTTTTGAATGCATCAACAAATTTCTTGTTCAAAGCAGAAGGATGAGCCGCAGAGTAATGGTGGGCGGTGACCACGCCTAAAGCACCCTCACCCATGTCGTTCAACTGGTCATCATCCGTCAAGTCGCCTGTGCCAATCAGTTTGATACCAGCTTTGTCCATGCCACGCTCCAAAAACTGTTTCATCACTGCCGCACCCGCACCTGAAGGGACAAAGACGAAAAGCGCATCGGGTTTCAGGTCGCGGACTTTTTGTAAAAAGGGCGCGAAGTCAGGGTTGCGCAAAGGCACCCGCAGGCTCTCAATCACCTTAGCGCTGTTGAGTTGCATACGCTCTTTGAAATAACGCTCGGCATCTATGCCTGGTCCGTAATCGCTCACCAAGGTCACCACACGCTTGAGTCCATTTTTAGGTGCCCAGTCGCCCATGGCCACCGCACACTGGGGCAAGGTGAAGCTGGTGCGCACAATAAAGGGAGATGCCTCAGTAATGCTGGAGGTGGCCGCTGCCATCACCACCATGGGGGTTTTGGACTGGGTCGCGATGGGTGCTGTGGCCAAGGCCAAGGGCGTGAGGCCAAAGCCACTGAGTACGCCCACTTTGTCGTTCACCACCAACTCTTGCGCCATGCGCTTGGTAGCGTCTGGCACACCACCGTCGTCTTTGACGATGAGCTCAATTTTGCGACCGGCTACCGTGTTGCCGTTTTGCGCCATGTACAAACGCGCTGCCGCCTCGATTTGTTTTCCTGTGGACGCTGATTGACCTGTCATGGGCAGGATGAGCCCAATTTTGAAAGCCTCTTGTGCCCATACAGAAGTAGCACTGAACATGAGAGCCAAAGCCATCAAGGGAAAGAAAAAACGTGTTTTCATGAAGAAACTCCGACAGATGACTGGGGCTATAGGGAGCAAGTGATTCTAGAGGTGACGTAGCACATATCAGGCTTTTCGTCGAATCAGACGCACGCTGGGCATATGTTCTAAATCAGGACTGCGCATGGCGTCATTCAAATTTCGCTGTGCCATGCGCGAATGCTCACGCATGATGGCCTCGGCCCGTGAACCTTCACGTTGCTCGATAGCCATTAACACTTGACGGTGCTGGTCCTGGGCAATGATGAGCATATCTCTGGCTTTGCCGCCATTGGCTTGGCTGATCACAAAGCTAGAAGGTGAGGCAAATGGCAAACCAATCACCCTGTCCAACTCACGCTGCAACACCACGCTGCCTGACATTTCCGCCAGCAAGGCGTGAAGGCGTTCGTTATGCGCAACGTAAGCACTGAAAGCCTCGTCATTCAAAGTGTCGTTGCTTAAAAATTGGTCAATTTGGTCTAAACAAGCTTTGGCCTGTGCCAACACACCAGGCGCACATCCGCGCTCGGCCGCAAAGCGTGCCGCCAAGCCCTCCAAGGTGCCACGTAGCTCGATAGCGTCCGACACATCGCGTTCGGTGAAGGTGCGTACCGCATAGCCACCGTTGCTCAGCGACTCCAATAAACCCTCTTGCTCGAGCTTCATCAAGGCGGTGCGAATCGGTGTGCGAGACACGCCCAGCTTCTCCACCAAAGCAAGCTCGGCAATGCGCGAACCTGAGGGTAAATCGCCCGCCAAAATCATCTCGCGCAACCGCAGCTGCGCTTTGACTGATTGCGAATGGCTGGGGTGCTCGTCAGTATCGGGGGTGGGGCTCATGAGGCTTGATTGTATGCAATTCATCTCAAAAAAGCCCTAAAATGGCGTCAAAATAGTGTTTTATTGCATTTTTTGTATACCAAACCAGCCCTCACCATGGAGTCTCCAATGACCGTACCCCACATTCCCGCCCGTTACGACCATGTTGGCAGTTTTTTACGCCCCGCTTACCTGCTCGAAGCACGTGAACAAAAGGCCAAAGGCCTTATCACCCCTGAGCAACTGCTGGTGGTGGAAGACAAAGCCATCACCGAGATCGTAAAGTTTCAAGAGGATGTGGGCCTCAAATCCATCACCGACGGCGAGTTCCGACGTACCTATTTCCACATCGACTTTTTGGAGCAAATGGGCGGCGTGAAAACCGATATTCCTGTCACCATCGAGCGACCCGACGGCACCCAAGAACTGGCGCCACCCGTTATCCGCGTGATCGACAAAGTGCGCCATGTGAAAGATATACAACTCGCCGACTTCAACTACCTGAAGTCGCAAATTGCCAAGGGCAGCACACCCAAGGTGACCATTCCTTCGCCCACCATGCTGCACTTCAGGGGTGGCCGCGCTGGCATCAGCAAAGACGCTTACCCAGAGCTGGACCCCGCGTTTTACGACGACGTGGCCAAAGCCTACGGCGACGAGTTGCGTTCGTTGTCAGCAGCGGGTTGCAAATATGTGCAAATGGACGACACCAATTTGGCTTACTTGTGCGACGACAAAATGCGTGAAGCTGCAAGGGCACGTGGCGACGACCCCAATGAGTTGCCGCACCGCTACGCCGCCTTCATCAACAAAGTGGTGGCGCAAAAACCTGCTGGCATGACCTTGGCCATGCACCTGTGCCGAGGCAATTTCAAAAGCACCCACGCTGCTGCAGGTAACTACGAACCGGTTGCCGAAGCGCTGTTGTCTGAGATGAATATTGACGCCTACTTTTTAGAGTACGACGATGACCGTAGCGGCGACTTCCGGCCTTTGCGCTTTTTGGCCAAAGACAAGTTGGTGGTGCTGGGATTG
>JBILIR010000138.1:0-4979 GCA_044368955.1 Limnohabitans sp. | reverse complement strand
AACGATTTCGGGGTTCACGATGACGCCCATGTCAGCTGCGACAGTGGTTTTGTGAACTTTGACTTCGCCGTCAGCGCCTTGGCTAATTTCAGCAACAACTGCGACATAAGTGTCATAGCCTTCCATGATGGCAACACCGAAAGCGCGACCTTTTGGAGCACCTTTGCTGTAGCCAGCCTTGTCAGTTGCCAACTTGAGCACGTTTTGGAAACGGGGCTTGCCTTCCAACATGGCCATACGGTATTCGACGGGGTCTTTGCCAGCAGCCAGAGCCATTTCGTCAACGAAGCTTTCGTTAGCGAAACAGTTCATGTTGTGGCTCACACCACGCCAGTAACCGACACGCAAACCTGCATCATGGATGATGAGGTCGTGCTGTGTGTTGGCAATGTTGTAAGGTGCAACAGCTGCTTCCACCATGAAAGGATCCATGGTGTCTTTTGGCAAACCGAAAGCACGTTGTGTGATGGACTGTGAAGTGACTTTGAAGTGCAAACCGACAGGCATGCCGTTGGCATCCAAACCAGCGCTCATTTGGTTGTAACCAACTGGGCGATAGAAGTCATGGGTCATGTCGTCTTCACGTGACCAGATCAACTTAACGGGCAATTTGACCGCTTTGGAGATTTGGGCAGCTTGTACAACGAAGTCCAACTCGATACGACGACCGAAGCCACCACCCAAGAAAGTGGTTTCAACAGAAACGTCTTCTGGCTTCAAGCCCAATGCAGCAGCAGCCGCACCTTGAGCGCCTTGCTGGAACTGACTTCCGCCAATCAAGCGAGCTTTACCGCCGGTAACGTGGGCAGTGAAGTTCATTGGCTCCAGGGGAGAGTGTGATTGCAAAGGTGTGATGTAGGTGGCGTTAAGTTTCTTAGCGGCACCAGCGATTGCGCCGGATGCATCACCTTTAGCAGGCTGGATAGGCAAAACTTTGCCTTTGGCAGCAGCTTCTACGTGGCCAGCCAACATAGAAGCGGTTGACAAAGAAGCGCCAGCACCGTTGTCCCAAGTGATTTTCAAAGCTTTGCGAGCTTTGACTGCTTGCCAGTAAGTGGCGGCCACGACAGCAACGCCGTCAGGGATTTCAACCACATCCACCACGCCAGGCATGGCTTTGGCAGCTGCGCTGTCAACGCTGGTTGCTTTGCCGCCGATAACGGGGCATTGCTCCAAGCTGGCGTAAACCATGCCAGGCAATTTGACATCTATACCGAACTCGGCAGTGCCGTTGACTTTGGCAGGAACGTCGGTACGGGGAATACGCTTACCAACCACGCGGAAGTCTTTGGCAGCTTTGATGGTGGGTTTTTCAGGCACGGGCTGCTTGGAAGCAGCTTCAGCCATTTGGCCGTAAGTGGCTTTTTTACCGCCGGGGCCAATCAAGTTGCCATTGTCAGCTTTGACTGCAGAAGCGGGAACACCCCACTCAGCGGCAGCAGCGCCAATCAACATTTCACGCACTTGCGCACCAGCGATACGCAGTTTTTCGTAGCCTTCACGAACAGAGGTGGAGCCACCAGTGATCATGGCGCCCAACAAGGCGTTGACGTAGACAGCGTTAGGTGCACCAGCAGCAACGTTGATTTTGGTGACATCAATGTTCAACTCTTCAGCGATCAACATAGGCATGGAGGTGTAAACACCTTGGCCCATTTCTGAACGTGCAGAAATCAGAGTGATGCTGTTGTCGTCGGCGATATGCACCCATGCATTGGGGGTGTGCAATGTGCCAGCGGCCATGGTTTCAGCGACTGTGCCAGGCAACACCACGCCCAAGACTAAGCCGGAAGTGGTGACGGTGGTGGTTTTAAGGAAGTCGCGACGATTGGTTTGTGTGCTCATCATGGTTTATTTCCTTTGAATTAGGCTTTGCGCATCATGGATGCAGCATCTTTCACTGCAGCACGGATACGTGTGTATGTACCGCAACGGCAGATGTTGCCAGCCATAGCGGCATCAATGTCAGCGTCGCTGGGGTTTTTGTTTTTGCTGAGCAATGCAGCTGCGCTCATGAGCTGGCCAGATTGGCAGTAGCCGCACTGGGGAACTTGGTGCTTGACCCATGCTTTTTGCAGTGCGTGGGTGCCAGCAGTGCCAAGGCTTTCAATGGTGCTGACCTTTTGACCAGCAGCGGTGCCGATTTGGGTTTGGCAAGAACGAACGGCATCGCCGTTGACATGCACGGTACATGCGCCGCACAGGCCTGAGCCGCAACCAAATTTGGTTCCGGTCATGCCGAGTTCATCGCGAAGAACCCACAGCAGAGGTGTATCTGCGTCGGAGTGGGAATTAACGGTTTTACCGTTGACTTGAAGTTGAAGGCTCATAAATACTTCCTTGATTGAGGGATGCGGACAGCAGACATATTACTAATTAATCTTTTCAAAAACCCTAGGGAAACCCCTTGTAGGGTCTCTCAAATTCTCGTTTTGAAACAACTCTATTAGCCGGCTGTTTCGATTTAATGCCGATTCATTGGCGCGGGACTTTTTCCCTAGGTAAATCCCAAAGTAGCACCTAAAGTGAATACTTTGTTAGACTTTTGAAAAGATTCACCATGTACCAACCCTGTAAAACCATTATCGCGACTGCCGTACTGTCGCTTTTTTCCGGCACGATCGCAGCGCAGGCCGCTACTACGGAAAACACCTTGCCCGCCATCACGGTTACCAGCACGAGTATTTTGCCAAGTAGCGTGGAGAACTTGCCGGGTTCCTATTCGGTCATGACCCGAGAGCAGATTGAGGCACGTAACCCATTTTCAATTATTGAAACTATTCGCGAGATTCCAGGGCTGCATGTTGTGGCAGAGGACGCCGCTGGTACCCATCTCAATATTGGTATGCGTGGGCTGAATCCTCGTAGAAGTTCACGCACGCTGCTTTTAGAAGATGGCGCACCCACCGTATTTTTTGCACCCTATGGTGATCCTTCATCGCACTATTCCACACCGATCGAGCGTATCGAGCGTATCGAAGTGCTCAAAGGCTCAGGCCAGATTTTGTATGGTCCGCAGACCATGGGCGGCATGATCAACTTTGTCACGCGACCAGTGCCTGCCAATAGCACCGCAGGCTCAATAAAAATCACAGCTGGAAACAATGGTTTTTACGATGGCCATTTCAATGTAGGTTCAGGTACGGAAAATGGCGGCTTGATGGTCGATGTGCTCAAAAAGAGTGGTGATGGTATTCGTACCGAACATCGTTTTGATGTGCAAGATGTGGCACTCAAAGGTCAGTACAAAATCAACCGGGATCAGAGGATTACCGCTAAGTATTCGAATTTCCAGGAAGATTCCATTTTTAGTGAGACGGGCTTAACTTCAACAGAATTTACTTCAACCCGATACGCCGGAACTTTCGCTAATGCAGCCGATGCAGCTGAAAGCTTTACGATGACCCGAAATACAGCGCAGGTGGTGCATGACTGGGATTTGAATGCTGATATGAAACTCAGTACCCAATTTTATTATTCACAAACTGATAGAGCTTCTCGTCGATCCAGAGAGTTTGAGGAAGATGGTGGCGCATATGGTATGAATAACACCAGCGTATTTGCAGTCAGACCGCGAACCTATGAGTTCTTTGGTATCGAGCCAAAGTTCGAGGTAAAATACAATACCTTTGGAATGCAAAACCAAGCTATTTTCGGGTTTCGCTACCATCAAGAAAAAATTGACCGGAAAAAATATGATCTGAACGGAGGAAATGGTGGGCTGTACGCTGCGGAGGATGAGAATGAGCGCTTGACTGCGGATGTCAAGGCTCTTGCATATTACGCACAGAATACTTTCTTTACCGGTGATTGGTCGTTTACGCCGGGGCTTCGCCTAGAGGATGTGACTTCGAAAAAAATTCTCTATGGAGATAACGATAATTTTAGTAATGTTTTATCTACTCTTGAAACCAGCAAACTTCAAGCACTTCCTGGTTTTGGATTCACTTGGAATGGTTTAAATAAATCAACCGTTTTTGGTGGCATACATCGCGGATTTGCCCCTCCACGACCTGATCGAGATTTAGGCGGTGCAGCCGGGGAAACCCTTCAGAGCGTAACGCCTGAGTTGTCCACCACGATTGAATTGGGTATTCGATCATCGGTGCTTGAGTCTGGTTATGTTGAAAGTACCTTGTTCAACATGAACATTTCTGACATCGTAGTTCAATCAAATAGTATTTTCAGAAATGAAGGCAAGGCCCAGCACACCGGTTTTGAGCTTGCTGGAAAGATCAACTTCGGTGAACTAACTGGCAAGAGAAACAATTACTACGCCAGTCTCTCGTACACCAATCTTTTTATCGCCAAGTTCAAAGACTCTGGGAAAGTCGGAGGTGAGGGCGAGGACGGTTATGGAACCTACTCCGCAGGAAATCGCTTGCCGTATGCACCCAAGCATTCGCTTGCATTAAATCTTTCCTATGAAGATCAGCAGGGATTGATAGGACGTGTGGGTGTGACGCATGTCAGTCAGCAGTTTGCCAATACAGACAATTATGTGGGTACAAGCCCTGCGGGATACTGTGGCACTTTAAATAATGGCGATACTCAGACTAACTGTGGTCTATTTGGCGAAATACCCGCTCTCACTTTATTCAACGCCTCAATGAGCTATTCACCCAAAGGCCAACAGGTCACCTATTTCATGAGCGGTGAAAATCTTGCCAATAAGAAGTATTTCAGTTCTCGTACCAATGGTTTACAACCCGGGCGCGATCGTACAGTTTTTGCTGGCTTGCGCTACGTTTTTTAACATTGGACGGATCCATGCAGCAAGTATGAGCAGTGGGTATGCGATACAAGTTTTAAGAACCCACCACTTCAATCACCTGATGGCGCTGTGCCAAGTGCACCAGCGCCGTCATGGTTTCAAGGTGTAATTTTTCTTTGATTTGGGTTTGGTTGTTCGATATGGTTTTATGACTGACGTTCAACACATCAGCACATTCTGCAATGGTGTTGCCCAAGGCCAGTAG
>JBILIR010000137.1:0-5040 GCA_044368955.1 Limnohabitans sp. | reverse complement strand
GCTAGCCAGTACCCGTGCGCATCACAAGCTGGGGGCGGTGCGTTGGGACTTGGTCAAAGGCTTGGCGCCCGGCATATTGCTCGGCAGTGCCTTGTCAAGCCTGTGGTTGTTTGCGGTTTTGAGAGGCTCTGTGCTTGCCTTGTTCTTTGCAGGCTTTACCGCGTTTTCAGCCACGCAAATGGTGTTGGATAAAAAGCCCAAGCCTTCTAGACAAATGCCGGGACCGCTTGGTCAAACTGTCGTAGGAACAGTCATTGGAACCTTGTCAGGCTTGGTAGGCGCAGGTGGTGCATTTGTCAGCATCCCCTTCATGACTTGGTGCAACATTCCCCTGCGCAATGCAGTGGCCACCAGCGCGGCGATTGGCTTTCCCGTGGCCTTGGCTAATGCATTGGGCTATGTGGTGAGCGGTTGGGATGCGCCCCACAACGTCGATTGGAGTTTTGGCTACATCTGGTTGCCAGGCTTGGTCGTCATTGGTCTGTGCACCATGGTGACGGCCCCTATAGGTGCCCGCATGGCGCACACCATGCCTGTGCTCAAACTCAAGCGCGGCTTTGCATTGCTGCTGTTTCTTTTAGCCAGCTATATGCTTTACCGCGGCTTGCACAGTTAACGCAGAACCAACACCGGCACTTCTGAGTGCGTCAGCACATTTTGGGTTTCGCTGCCTAACAACAAACGCTTGATCCCTTTGCGGCCGTGAGAGGCCATGACTATCAAATCTACTTTCATTTTGTTGGCGGCTTTGACCAAACCATCGGCTTTATCGTCTGACTTGACGACCGAGGTTTTGACGCTCACGCCCTTGGCGGCAGCACTGGAAGAAATTTTGTCCAGCACCTGTTGTGCACCGGCAGCCCATTGCGCTTCGATGCTTTTAACGTCGATATCTGCCACTGTGAAAGAACCTTCAAAGTAAGTTTGAACATAACGAGGAATGACCTTCACAGCCACCAATTCAGCATTGAATTTGGACGCTAGATCGATCGCGCTTTTCACTGCTTTTTGCGATAACTTTGAGCCGTCTGTGGCCAACATGATACGTGTAAACATATATTTTTCCTCTTAGATAAATGACATACCGACGGGGTATGTTTCATAGCAAAGAGCTTAGGACTGCAAAGGGAGTTTGTCCTTGATATGCATCAATAGTTTGTCATTACACAAATCACGTCCCTACGCATCTCTCGTCACTGCGTAAATCTCGTCACTGCGAGGAGCGAAGCGACGAAGCAGTCTAGAGATTGCTTCGCTTCGCTCGCAATGACACCAAGGCGCTCGCAATGACGCAGCAGCTAGGTAATCACGTTGCACCAAGGCGCTTGCTGCTCGACCAAGCCCATCCACAAGGCACACCCAGAGCTCACAGCCAAGGCAAAGCCAGCCAAGCGAACCCCCGCGTGGGAGACATTCAACTTAGAGATATTCACGCCCTCAAGCCGCGACCAAAGCCAAGGTGCCAGCATCAGCATGAAGGCGCCACCCACCGCGAAGCAAGACATCACAGCCGCCCCCTCCCAAGGGGATGCACTCAGCAATGCCACCAACAAGGCGGAGTACAGCAAGCCGCAGGGTAAGAAAGCCCACACCAGCCCCAACAGAAAAGGACCCAGTGGGTGCAGATGCAAAGCTTGGCGTTGTTCAGGAGAAGAAAGCTTGTGCCAAATACCCGCAGCCGCATTACTGAGCCACAAGGGTTGCTCGCCACGCAAGAACAACATCAAACCAATCAACACAGCCGCGATATGCACCATGCTCCAGACAGGGCGAAGCGCTGCGCTGTGCACTGTCATCCAACCGAGGGCTTGCATAGAGGCAGCAGCAACCGCACCCAAGACCGCATAGCCAATGAGTCGCCCAAGTTGAAACAAAAAAAGCGGCATCCAGGAGCGATTGGACGACCAACGCGAGACGCCCACACAGGCTGCGCCACACATGGCCAAGCAATGAGGTCCACCAACCAAGCCCATGACAGCAGCCGTTGCCAACAAAGATACGTTCATCAGATGATTTTAGAAAAGCGTGTTCGGTGTTGGTCGTGCTGTAGATAGCGGTCAAACACCATGGCGATAGCGCGAACCACATACCATCCATCCGCTGTCACCTCTAAGCTGACACCATTCATCTTCACCAAGCCTTGCTCTTGAATATCGGCCAACAGTTCCAGTTCAGCTCGAAAATACTGCTTGAAATTGATCAAGTGGGACAACTCTACGGATTCATAACTCACATAACCTTGGCACATGATGGCCATGATCACATGGCGTCGAAGCAAATCATCGCGGGTTAATGCAATGCCTCTTTCCACCGGCAAACGTCCTTGCGCCAAGATGTCTTGGTACTCAGCCATGACCTTCACATTTTGTTGGTAGCTTGCTCCAATATTGCCAATAGCGGACACACCCAAACCAATCAAGTCGCAATCAGGTTGGGTGGTATAGCCTTGAAAGTTTCGGTGCAGTCTGCCCTGCCGCTTGGCAATGGCCAATGCATCTTCAGGCAAAGCAAAGTGGTCCATACCTATATAAACATAGCCAGCCGCTTGCAACTGCTCCAGCGCCATGGTCAACATATCGGTTTTCATACCCGCAGTGGGAATATCTTCAGCCAAGATATGGCGTTGTGGTTTAAAGCGAGCGGGCAAATGCGCATAGGCATACAAAGCAATGCGTTCAGGGCGCAGTTGCACAATGCTTTTCATGGTTTGCGCCCAAGACGGCAGTGTTTGCATGGGCAGGCCATAAATCAAATCGAGGTTGACAGAGCTAAAGCCCAAGGCTGCGGCATCTTGCATCAAGGACTGAACTTGCTCGAATGATTGCTCACGGTGAACGGCTTTTTGCACCACCGGGTCAAAATCCTGAACACCTAAGCTCAAGCGGTTAAACCCCAACTCTTTCAATATTCCCAAGCGATGACCGTCAACCGTTCGTGGGTCGACTTCAATCGAATACTCGCCTCCAGCTTGCCAACTGAAAGTCTCGCCCAACATCTTCATCAGGGACTTCAGTTCTGGGTCACGCAAAAAAGTTGGTGTGCCACCACCCAAATGAAGTTGAGACACTTTATTGCCTTCACCCAAGTAAAGCGACAGCAAGGCAAGCTCTTGGCGAAGTGACTCTAGGTAACTGATGGCTTTATAGTATCGGTGAGTGATGATCTTGTTGCAGGCACAGTAGTAGCACAAAGATGTACAAAATGGGATGTGTACATACACTGACAGTGGGAAGGCATGGGAGCGGGCACTGTGCCGTCTTTGTAGCAAAGCATCTTGGTATTGACTCTCGCCAAAGGCCTCCACAAAGCGGTCCGCTGTAGGGTAGGAGGTGTACCTCGGCCCAGCAATATCGAAGCGTTGTAACAATTCAGTGGAAATAGTCATGGATTCATACTGACAAGAGTCCATAATATGACTCAAGTTCCCTTTGCACGATTTGCGCTGTATCAATAAAACCCAGATTCAACGCAAACTCAGAGAAATGATCAGAAGTTATGGATTCTCAAACGATTAAAGCTGCTTGCTCTAATTGCAATTTGCGCGAGCTGTGTATGCCAGTTGACTTAAGCGTCAACGACCTAGACCGTATAGAAACCATCATTCAAAAACGAAAACGTGTCAAACGTGGAGAACAGTTGTTCAGAAACGGTGACAGTTTTCACTCGCTCTACGCCATTCGCACAGGGTTCTTCAAAACCAGCGTGAGCAGTACCGATGGTCGCGAACAAGTAACTGGTTTTCAAATGGCTGGCGAAATCATGGGGCTCGATGGCATCGTGAGCGACCGCCACACCTGCGATGCGGTGTCTCTGGAAGACGCCGAGGTTTGCATCATGCCTTTTGACCGTATCGAAGAACTGTCGCGCGAAATCAACGCCCTGCAACACCATGTGCACAAGATGATGAGCCGAGAAATTGTTCGTGATCATGGTGTGATGTTGCTCTTGGGCAGTATGCGAGCAGAAGAACGCGTAGCTGCCTTTTTACTTAACCTCACGCAACGGCTGCACGCTCGGGGCTTTTCTCAATCGGAGTTGGTGCTGCGAATGACCCGCGAAGAAATTGGTAGCTATTTGGGCTTGAAGCTTGAAACGGTCAGTCGTACGTTCTCCAAATTCATGGAAGACGGCATCGTGGAAGTGAAACAGAAAAACCTGCATATAAGGGACCCTGATGCCCTTAAATTGATTGTCAACGCAGCGAACTGCGATTGAGCATCAGGGCAGTTTTTTAAGCGTGGTGCCAGCCGGTGTCGCGGCATGGTTTCGTGCTTGAACCGCAGGTGCCAAACTGCGGTCTCTGTCGGCTTGCATGGCACGCAAAGCAGCGATCTCGCTCTCATCCCTGGCCTGCATCACGGTGTCATTGCCTTGAAATGCCACAAACGCAGAAATAATGCTGGCCAATACCACCAAGAGCGGACCGGACAGTACCAACCACACATGGCCATAAGACCACCAAGGGGCTTGGGTGTTGTGGCTTGACATGACTTTTCCTTTCAAATGCTTAACGAGGAACGACGAAGACCGAGGCTTCGCTGATATTGACGCTGCCATCGGCGTTGCTGACATCGAACCAAATTTTGTGTGAGCCTGGCGGGAGTGCGGCGTAGGGCAAGGACACATCTACCACCGCCCAGCGCGATTGGGCAGGCAACACCTCCACATGGGCACCGGCGTTCAGCGCCAAGCCGGGAGTACCGCGTACCTGAATGAACATGTTTTGAGTCACCTCGGTGGCGTTCATGATTTGCAGCCTGAAGACATTTTCCAAATTGCCATCAGGTGTGATGCGAGCCAAGGTGCCACGGTCACGCAGCACATTGACCTTCATGGGTGTGCGCATCCACAGACTGATGCCCAAAGCAAAAATCAAGGTCCATAAAATTGCCGTGTACACCAAGACGCGAGGGCGAAATACCCGTTTGAGCATGGCGGCAGTGTCCCAATGGTTGGTCAAAGCATTTTGGGTGGTGTAGCGCACCAAGCCTTTGTCGTAGCCCATTTTGTCCATCACACCATCACACACATCGGCACATG
>JBILIR010000135.1:0-5065 GCA_044368955.1 Limnohabitans sp. | reverse complement strand
CAACGCATCATCTGCCTCACCGAGGAAACCACCGAGTGGTTGTACCTCTTGGGGCAGTCGCATCGTATCGTGGGCATATCGGGGTACACGGTCAGGCCTAAAGAAGCGCGGCATGAAAAGCCGCGTGTCAGTGCCTTCACCAGCGCCAAGATCGACAAAATTTTGGCGCTCAAGCCCGACTGTGTGTTTGGTTTCTCAGACCTGCAAGCCGACATTGCCGCAGAGTTGATTCGTCGCGGTGTGCAAGTTACCGTGTTCAATCAGCGCAGTGTCGACGAGATTTTTTCCATGCTCTACCAAGTGGCCGCCATGGTGGGTGAAGCCGCACAAGGTTTGCAACGCATAGAAGCCATGCAGCAACATTTGCAGACTTTGAAAGCACAGACCTATGCCAAGCGTCCCAAGGTGTATTTCGAAGAATGGGATGAGCCGCCCATCAGCGCCATTCGCTGGGTGTCTGAACTCATTCACATCGCAGGCGGTGACGATTGTTTCCCCGAGCTGGCGATGCAGTCCATGGGCAAAGACCGCATCATTGCGGATCCGATGGAGATTGTCCGGCGCAGCCCCGACATCATCATCGGTTCGTGGTGCGGCAAGAAGTTTCGTCCTGAAAATGTAGCTGCTCGCAATGGGTGGGCAGAAGTCCCTGCTGTCAAAAATGCTCAGATTTTCGAAATCAAATCAGCTGACATCTTGCAACCAGGCCCTGCCGCGTTGACCGATGGTGTCAATCAGTTACACCGCATCATCGACCATTGGGCACACACCCATGGCTAGGCTGCTTCTCTTTGTCTGCATGGGGCTGTGGTTTCATGCAGCAAATGCGGTCACGGTGATCGATGACCGGCAAGTCGCTGTGACATTCACCCAAGCGCCAAAGCGCATCGTCACCTTGCTACCTTCATTGGCAGAAACGGTGTGTGTGTTGGGCGCGTGTGACCGCTTGGTGGGTACAGACAAACACGCCAATTGGCCTGCCTCAGTCAAAGCCTTGCCCAAGTTGGGTGGTTTAGACGATACGCAATTGGAAGCCTTGGTGCGTTTGAAACCCGATGTGGTGTTGCTGGCAAAGTCCGCTCGCATCATCCAACGCTTAGAGGCATTGGGTATTCCGGTGCTTGCGCTAGAGCCGCAAACCCATGCAGATGTGCATCGTGTGTTGCACAAAGTAGCGGCCGTACTGCAACTGCCCAACGCTCAGGAGCAAGCGGATGCGGTGTGGCAAAACATTCAAAGGCAAGTCAGCCAAGCTAAATCAAAGATACCTGCACAGGCGATCAACGCCACGGTTTATCTTGAGGCCAGCACAGGCGGTTATGCCGCAGGTGAAGCCTCTTTCATCGGCGAAATTTTGCGACAAATGGGTTTGAACAACATTGTGCCCACAGGCATGGGTGCCTTTCCAAAGCTCAACCCAGAGTTTGTGGTGCGAGCCAATCCACAACTCATTGTGTTGGCGCAACCCATGGTGACCCAGCTTTCGCAACGTCCAGGTTGGTCAGGCATAGCAGCCATCAAAAACAAACGTGTCTGTGCTTTTCCCTCTGCGCAAGCCGATGTATTGGTGCGACCAGGGCCGCGTTTGGGTGAAGCCGCACAACTCATCAGTGACTGTGTACAACGCAGTTTCCTCGCATGAACCTGTCCCGCGCAACCGTGCTCACTGGGTCGCTGCTTGCGCTTTCTTTGATGGCGGTGGCGATGGGTTTGATGACCGGTAGCCTCGGTTGGGCGTGGCACATAGATTGGCAAGACCCCATCGTGCAAGACATTCGTTTGCCAAGAACCCTAGGCGCTTGGCTGGCAGGTGCTTTGCTGGGTTTGGCGGGTGCTTTGGCTCAAGGCTTGTTTCGCAATCCCTTGGCTGACCCGTATTTGTTGGGAAGCGCCTCGGGGGCCTCCTTGGGCGTTGCGCTGGCTTTGGCAATGGGCATGTGGGCTTACGCCGAGGCAGAACAGTTTTCTTATGCGATGCAGTGGGGGTTTCGCTTGGGGCTGACTGGCATGGCTTTTGTTGGGGCTTGGGTGGCGGTGTTGCTGACCTTGATGCTGGCCCGAGGCGCAGAGCAAACCTTGCGCTTGCTGTTGGCGGGTGTTGTGGTGGGCGTGGTCCTGGGGGCTGTCACTTCTTTGGTGACCTTGGCGTTCCCTCAGACATTACCCGCGATGCAATCGTTTTTGTTGGGCAACACCAGCATGTTGAGTGGTCAAGCCTGCCTGATGATGGGTGCAATCTGGCTGGTTTGTTTGGCCATATCTTGCTTACTCAGTCCACTCTTGGACGGTTTGCGCCTAGGCGAGGCCACTGCCCAAAGTTTAGGACTGCAAGTCAAACCCTTGCGACTATTGCTTTTGGCTGTGATGGGTTTGACCACTGCTTCTGCTGTGGCACAAACCGGCTTGATCGCTTTTGTCGGTTTGATCGCTCCCCATTTGGTGAGATCGCGTGTTCAAGGGTCGTATGCCTCGTTGTTGGTGTTGTCCTCATTGATGGGAGGCGTACTACTGACCACTGCAGACGTTTTGGCCCGAGGTTTGTGGGCGCCGCAAGAATTGCCTGTGGGGGTGCTGACCGGTGTCTTGGGTGGCGGTTATTTGCTTTGGCGTTTGCATTCACCTTCTGCGAAGGCCATGTGATGAAGACCTTTGCAATAGCAACAAAACACCTGCATGTCAGCATGGACAAGACGCAGGTACTGCATTCCTTGGATCTGTCTATTGAGGCTGGTCGATGGACCTGCGTTGTAGGGCCCAATGGTGCGGGCAAATCCACCTTGCTCAAAGCGCTGGCAGGCTTGATTTCCAGCACGGGGGAATTGACTGTTCTAGGCAAACCCTTGAGTTCGATGTCTGACAAAGACAGAGCCAAGTGCATCGCTTGGCTGGGCCAACAAGAATCTGGCACCGATGATTTGTCCGTGCGAGATGTGCTGATGTTAGGCCGCTTGCCGCATCAGTCGATGTGGTCGGGGGCAAGTGCGCAAGACCAGTCCATCGTTCAAGCGTGGATGGACCGCCTTCAACTGGCCCATCTGCAAAACAGAGGCTTGCTGCAGCTGTCTGGCGGTGAGCGCCAAAGGGTTCTGCTGGGCAGGGCCTTGGCGGTGCAAGCCCCCATACTGTTGATGGACGAACCAATTGCCAATGTGGATATTCCTCACCAGTCCGATTGGCTGCAAACCGTCAATCAACTTACCCAACAACAGACCACGGTGGTCAGCGTATTGCACGATCTGAATTTGGCCATGCGAGCTGACCATGTGGTCTTGATGCACAAAGGCCGCTTGGTGATGCAGGCCAGCCCAGATGACCCTCTTTTGCATCAAGCGTTAACAGATGTTTTTGAGCGGCGAATGTCGATTCAGCGTGTAGCTGATCAGTGGGTGGTCCTGCCAATCTAGGGCTTTTCAAGCTTTGCTAAGCTTGGCCTATCTGAAGGAGTATGCAAGTGAGTACTTTAAAAACCCAGGCCAATTTTCATGACAGCGGCTCTGCTGTGCGCGGTGACTTCGAGCCAGGGGACGCTTTTTATGAAGCCTTGATGGACGCACACCAAGGTTTGAGTGAAGACCAAAGTCATTTGCTCAATGCCCGTTTGATTTTGGTCATGGCCAACCACATTGGTGAGCTTGACGTGCTGAAAGAAGCGATACAAATGGCGCGTGACCACTTGGATGAATAAGTTCAGCTTGGCGACACTGTTTTAGGTTTGAAGCCGCAGTAGTTCGACACCTGACATTGCCAGCACAAGGGTTTTCTGGCTTGGCACACATAGCGGCCATGCAAAATCAACCAATGGTGGGCGTCGACCAAATAGGCCGCCGGAATGCGTTTGAGTAAACCCATTTCAACGTCATAGGGCGTTTTACCTGGCGCCAAGCCTGTGCGGTTGCCCATGCGAAAAATATGCGTGTCCACCGCCATGGTGGCTTCACCAAACGCCACATTCAACACCACGTTCGCCGTTTTGCGTCCTACACCTGGCAAGGCTTTCAAGGCCTCTCGGTTGCGAGGAACTTCACCGCCGTGCAAGTTCACCAGCATCTGGCAGGTTTGCATCAAGTGCTTGGCCTTGCTGCGAAAAAGCCCAATGGTTTTGATGTAAGTCTCTAAACCCTCTAGCCCCAAGGCCAGTATTTTTTGCGGCGTGTTCGCGACGGGAAACAGTTTGCGTGTCGCCTTGTTCACACCCACATCGGTGGCTTGCGCACTGAGCAACACAGCCGCGAGTAACTCAAACACGCTGGTATATTCCAACTCGGTATTGGGCTGCGGGTTCGCTGCTTTGAGCGTCGCAAAAAACGGCTCGATGTGCTCTTTTTTCATTTTCAACAATCGGGGTCAGATCCCAATTATCACTCTATGCAATTTGCCGATCGCCTCAACAACGTAGAAACCTCTGCCATCCGCGAACTGTTCAAACTGCTGGGCAAACCCGGCATCATCAGTTTTGCAGGCGGCTTTCCCGACAGTGCGATGTTTGATGTGGAAGGCATACGCCAAGCCAGTGAAAGTGCTTTGCGTGAAGAGCCAGGTGCGGCCTTGCAATACGGCGCAACCGAAGGCTATAACCCCTTGCGTGAACAACTCGCTGCCTTCATGGCCAGCAAAGGTGTGAAGGGTTTAAGCCCAGAAGGTTTGATCGTCACCACTGGCAGCCAACAGGCCTTGGACTTGGTGGCTAAAACCTTGATCAATCCCAACGATGTGGTGTTGGTAGAAGCGCCCACCTTCTTGGCCACCATCCAATGCTTCAGGTTGTACGGTCCCCAAGTTGTGGGCGTGCCTATCGATGCCGACGGCGTGAAGGTTGACCAACTTGAAGAGATGATGGTCAAGCACAAGCCTAAGCTGGTGTACCTCATTCCTACTTTTGGCAACCCCAGCGGCGCCATGATGAGCTTAGAGCGTCGATTGCGCGTACTTGAGTTAGCAGTGAAATACCAAACCGTGGTGGTGGAAGATGACCCTTATGGCGATTTGTATTTCGCTGAACCACCGCCGCCTTCATTGCTCGCACTTACCGAGCAAGTGCCTGGCAGCCGTGATTGGTTGGTTCACT
>JBILIR010000178.1:0-4248 GCA_044368955.1 Limnohabitans sp. | reverse complement strand
TATTGTTATTAACACCTTGACCTGAGTTGTAAATTGAACGAAGACTTTGACAAGATGAAATATTGCCTTGGTTGCATTCTTTTTCAAGTTGGTATGTAGATTGTGCGTTCACACCAGATGAAAACATAAGAAAAGATGTATAGGCTAGTACATACAGAAATACGCGAACTGATTTGTTAAGACTAATTTTCATTGGCGGATTCAATCACATAGTGCAACTTTGATTAACTGATGGTTAGGTGGTTGAGGATGTTGAGCATTCAAGGCTTCCTGACCTGCAAGTCTAAATTCCCCGATGAATTGCAAACACCTCAGCCAAATTGAAAGATATCAGATTGCCGGCCTTGTGAAAGTTTTGTGAGAATGAGACCATGGATTCTTTGACACAAATTGCCTTGGGGGCTTCAATTGGGGTGGCCGTCATGGGTCGGCGAACGGCCGCTTGGAAGGCTGCGCTCTGGGGTGGGGTGGCTGGTTTGCTACCCGACCTCGATGTACTCATAGACCACGGTGACCCGATCCTCAACATGGTTTTGCACCGCGCCGAAACACACGCGCTGTTTTGGTTAGCCTTGGCCTCGTGGCCCTTGGCGTGGTGTGTTTCGCGCATCCAAGGTCAGGCGCATGAGCAGCGCCGTTGGTGGGCGGTGATCGCCCTGGCTTTGATGACGCACCCAATACTGGATTGGTTCACGATTTACGGCACCCAGTTGTTTTTACCCTTCACCGACGAGGCTTTGGGTTTGGGCAGTTTGTTCATCATCGACCCGTTCTACAGCTTGCCCTTAATGGCCGGTGTGGTCTGGGCCCTACGCGGTAGCCTCGTGGGTTGGCGCAGCAACACCATCGGCTTGGTGTGGAGTTGCGTTTATATAGCGTGGAGCTTGTTGGCGCAACAGCACGTTTTGCAGCACGCCCAAGCATCGTTGCGTGCCGCGGGTCTGTCCACCGAGCAGGTGTTCGTCACCCCCGCGCCCTTTAGCACCGCTTTGTGGCGCGTGGTAGCGGTTGATGGGGACCATTTGCACGAGGGGTTTTATGCCTTGTTAGACGGTGGACGACCGATACGTTTTGATGCGTTTGATCGAGGCACAGCTTTGTTGATGCAAATCGCCGATCATCCGCAGGTGCAGCGTTTGTATCGCTTCGCCGATGGTTTTGTGAGCTTGCGTAAAGACTCTAACGGGCACTTGTGGATCAGCGATTGGCGCATGGGCCAATACCCCAACTTTTTCTTCACCTTCAACATCGGCAAGCCCTTGGACGCTGGACAAACACCGCCTGTGGCCACACAAGAGCGTCGCTCAATGGCTGTGGGTGCTGGCTTGGCCTGGCTGGGCACACGTATGCTCGGCACCGATATAGACCCGCCGCGCAGACCATGAATACGGTGCGGTTCAACCGACACTGTTGAAGCAGGGTTGAACTTGTCCTTCTGAAGGATATTTAGGGATGAACACTAACTGTTTTGGTATTGCTAGAAAAAAACCTCAACCATAAAAAACCAAGACCACCAGCGGTTAATGAAGCAAACAATATCGCAATCTTGGAAGCCGTGATCATTTCACTGTTGCCAGCATAAGCGAGGTTGGTGATGAAAATCGACATGGTGAATCCAATGCCAGCCAATAGTCCTGCGCCTAGAACGTGTTTCCAATTCATATCTTTTGGAAGTTGACAAAGTCCAAGCACGACAACAGCGAAAGTGACGAGGGCAATACCCAGAGGCTTGCCAATGACCAAGCCAGCCAAGATGCCGAGGCTGTTTGAAGTGCTGAGGTTCTCAGCCCAATTGGCTTCAAAAAAAATGCCAGTATTTGCAAGCGCAAAGATTGGCAATATCAGATAAGCAACGGGCTTGTGCAGAAAATGCTCTAGCTTGTGAGAAGGTGAAGCTTCATCATCTTGCTTGCTGGAATATGGAATGGCAAAGGCAAGCATCACACCTGCGATGGTGGCATGCACACCTGATTTCAGCATCAAGAACCACATGATGGCACCCCCAAGCAAATAAGGCATCAGGCTCAACACACGCAGAAAACGGTTCATCACGACCATTAATGCAAAGACACCCATTGCAGCAAATAAATTGATAGCCGAAATATCAGCTGTGTAGAAAATCGCAATCACAATAATTGCACCAAGATCATCAATCACAGCCAGTGCAGTGAGGAAAATCTTCAGCGAAACAGGCACTCTGCTACCCAGCAAAGCCAAAATGCCAAGTGCAAACGCGATGTCTGTAGCCATGGGAATGCCTATGCCAATCTGTGTTGGTGTGTTTGCATTCAGAACAAAATGGATCAGAGCTGGAATGGCAATACCGCCTACTGCGGCAAAAAATGGCAGCAGGGCTTTTTTGAAATCTGACAGCTCTCCGCTATATAGCTCTCTCTCTAGCTCTAAGCCAATGAATAAAAAAAACACAGCCATCAGGCCATCATTGACCCAGTGCTCAATGCTGAGACCCAGTATTTGTATATGCCAAAAATTCAAGTATTGCTCGCCAAACATTGAATTGGCCACCGACATTGAAACCAAGGTACAAAAGAGAATCAGTATTCCACTTGATTTTTCGGAATTGAAGAAGTTGTTGAACGTCCGCGACAGAGGGGATTGGTCTATGGGCATGAGCAAATCAGTGGCTTATAAAGGCAGATGCTAACAGCAGAAATCAGAGTTCCATTGTTTGAACTGACCCATAAATCTTTAAATGTGCAGGCGGGGTACCGATACATTTAAAATCAACCATGATCAGAAAAATCCGAACGATCTTTTCGTTGCTTTTGTGTTTGAATATATTTGCCGTCAGTCTGTATGGCAACCTGATTAATTTTGCTGACAACTTGCATGTGATGATGGCCCACCAGGTTGCGATTAACCATCATCACCACGACGCATACTCGCTTCATTTAGATCATGGCGACGTCAGCATGGCTCATCACCATGCTGGTGATACCACTCAAAACATAGCCGTACTATCTGATAACCATTTATACCCAACTCTTTTGAAAGTTATACGAGTTCGCGCGGCGTTATTTGATCAGCCACCGTCTGCATTTATAGAGGCCCCATTCAGGCCTCCGCAATTGCCCGCTTGATCTTGAGTCCAGATGAGCGCTATGCCATCAGTTTATTGATTTCAAAAGGGTCGTTATGAAATTGAACTTTTCATTCATGAAGGGCGGTTTACTGCTCTTGCTGATGCCGTTGCTCGCGTTTGCACATGGCATCAGCGAAGCGGACAAGCAACGCATGTTGGATGGCGGCTATACGCAGTATGTGGGGCTGGGTGCCAGTCACATGCTTACTGGCTACGACCACTTGCTGTTTTTGCTGGGCGTGGTGTTTTTCTTAAGCACCTTCAAGGACATTGTAAAGTTTGTGACCGCCTTCACCGTGGGTCACTGCATCACATTGGTATTCGCAACCTATTTCCAAATCACATGGAATTTTTGGTTGGTCGACGCCATCATTGCAGTCAGTGTGATCTACAAAGGCTTTGACAACAACGGTGGTTTTCAGAAGCATTTTGATATGCCTTCACCGAACCTCCTTGGAATGGTGTTTGCCTTTGGCTTGTTACACGGCTTTGGCTTGTCCACCCGTTTGCAGCAACTTCCCTTGGGTGATTACCCTTGGCACATGTTGCTTCGCATCTTGAGCTTCAATGTAGGTGTTGAGCTTGGACAAATTGCAGCCCTGATTGTCATGGTGGGTGTGCTGGCAATATTCAGAAAATCAAAGTCTTTTTTGCGATTCAGCTATTTTGCAAATTTGGGTTTGATGACAGCAGGCATCTACTTGCTGTTTGTTCAATTGCATGGCTATCAGCACGACACGAATGCAGAGCTTTTCCGATTTCCTGTCGAAGAGCATATCCACATCCACGAGGATATGGAAATTCAAAATACAACCACTTCTCCTCGAAATTCACTTTAATTCAAAGGAACATCCATGAAACAACTCATCAAATTTTTGTGCATTGCTTTGGCAATCACTATTTCTCAATCAGTATTTGCAGGTGCTGGAGAAGACTGCCACTTCCACGGCAGCAAGCCAGCTGCCAAAGAAACGGTTCTGAAGTGTGCAGATCAACGGGTAGGAAAATTGATCGCACGTGGCAAACTAGACGCTGGTTGGAAAGCCATCACGCCTGAGTCCATCACGACCATTGATGGAGAAAAAGGGAAGGAATGGAAAATTGTTATCAAAAACCCAGCTGCAAATGACAAGGCAAAGGCAAGC
>JBILIR010000134.1:0-5090 GCA_044368955.1 Limnohabitans sp. | reverse complement strand
CTCAGGACTGGCGTTGGGCGCAGACTTGATCGCGCCTGGCGCGTTGCTCAACGGCGTGCTGCAAACTGAAGATCAGCAACACCCCCACGCGGGTGCCTACTTTGGCTGGTGGCAAGTCGCTACCAAGCTGAACTTGGCACTCGCCGCTGGTGTCGCCCTGCCTTTGCTAGAGTGGCTGGGCTACACCCCTGGCGCACAAGACGCCCCCGCCTTGGCAGCGCTCAGTTGGTCGTATGCCTTGCTGCCCTGTGCTTTGAAATGTCTGGCGCTGCTGTTGTTGCTCAAAGCGTCTCGTGTATCGCTTAAATAAGGAGTCTGTATGAAACGCCGCTTATGGTTATCCGCAGCTGCTGCCACCGCCTTGGGTGCGAGCGGCTGTGCTGGCCCGTCCATCAACGACTATGCCCAAGAAAAGCCCATACTGGACTTGAAAACCTATTTCAATGGCGTGATCGACGCCTGGGGCGTGTTCACCGATCGCTCGGGGCGTGTGGTGAAACGCTTCACCGTGGTGATGAACTGCAGTTGGAACGGCGAGCAAGGTGTGCTAGATGAAGACTTTGTCTACTCAGACGGCAGCACCCAAAAACGCATTTGGAAACTGCAACACCTTGGCAACGGTAATTACAGCGGTGCAGCCGATGATGTGGTGGGGCTAGCCAATGGCGCGACCCGAGGCAACACCTTTCGCTGGGGCTACACCTTGGCTTTGCCCGTAGACGGTCGTGTCTGGGAGGTGCAATTCGATGACTGGATGTACCTGATGAACGATCGCGTGATGCTCAACAAAGCCAGCATGTCCAAGTTTGGCGTGTTTTTGGGTGAGGTCACCTTGTCATTTACCAAGCGGGTTTGAGCATGGCATGGCTGCGCCCTTTCAACCCAGCGCTGAACGACTGGCGTGGTCGCAGCGTGTGGTTGGTGGGCGCGTCCAGCGGCATTGGTTTGGCTTGCGCCAAAGCTTTGCACGCGCAGGGAGCCAAAGTGTGTGTGTCAGCTCGCCAAGCGGCTTTGCTGCAAGCATTTGCCGACCAATACCCTGGCAGCATGGCCCTGCCTTTGGACGTGACCGACAAACTGTCCATGAAGGCCGCCGCAGAACAAGTCAGCGCGGCACACGGTTTGGATGTGGTGGTGTATTGCGCGGGTGTCTACCAGCCCCAACGTGCTACCCAATACAACCTAGCCAGCATGGAACAGCACATGGCGGTGAACTACCACGGCGCTTTGTATTTGTTGGACGCTGTGTTGCCCACCTTGCTCGCGCAAGGGCTTGGCCACTTGAGCTTGGTCTCTAGCGTCGCCGGTTACCGCGGCTTGCCGCAAAGCTTGGCCTATGGCCCGAGCAAGGCCGCACTCACCCATTTGGCAGAGGCTTTGTATTTGGATTTGCAAGACAGCGGCATTGGCGTGAGCGTGATCAACCCAGGCTTTGTGGAGACGCCGCTTACCGCGCAAAACCAATTCACCATGCCTGCGCTCATCACGTCGGAGGAAGCTGCGCAACACATCTTGCAAGGTTGGCGTGAGGGGCTGTTTGAAATTCACTTTCCCAAACGCTTTACCCGTTGGTTGCAGATGCTGTGTATCTTGCCCTACCGCTGGTATTTTTCATTGGTGCGCCGCGCCACAGGTCTGTAACGATGACTTCCACTTTTCTTAACGAAACAGTAGACGCCTTGGTATTGGCGTTTGAAAACCTCAGCCGCGCTGACGTCAAAGCCTTGGGTGAGTGGTATGCACCTGACGCTCGCTTTAAAGACCCGTTCAAAGAGGTGCAAGGTGTGGCGGCCATCGAAGCAATTTTTACGCACATGTTTGACAGCCTGCACGAGCCGCGCTTTGTGGTGACCGATCGTGTGGTGCAAGGTGCGCAATGTTTTTTGGTGTGGGACTTTGTGTTTCGCTTCAAAACCATGGATACGCAAACCCAGCAATGCATTCGCGGCGGTTCTCACTTGCAGTTTGTGGCGGGTGAAGATGGCGCTTGGCGCATCAGCTTGCACCGTGACTATTGGGACGCTGCCGAAGAGCTGTACGAAAAATTGCCGCTGGTGGGTGGCTTGATGCGCTGGTTGAAAAAACGTGTGAACGCTTAGAGAGATAGATTGCTTCGCTTCGCTCGCAATGACGGCCAAGACTTAGGCCCCATCGCGTCACTGCGAGACTTATTGCGTCACTGCGAGGCCCCATCACGTCACTGCGAGGCCCCATCACGTCACTGCGAGGCCGTAGGCCGAAGCAGTCACTGGTTTGCTTCGTCAGTTTGCTTCGTCGCTGCGCTCCTCGCAATGACAGCTGCCCACAAAGACAACGACTAGCAATGACAACACCTAGCAATAACGGCCAGGCCCTGGTTAGGGCTGGGTGTCGATGAAGCTTTGGCGTTGCATGAGTTTTTCTTGCAAGGCGTCCAAGTTGGGGTAGTCTTCGCGCCAGCCGATGTGGGGAAAGCGAAAGTCCAAATAACCCAAAGCGCAGCCCACGGCCAGATCGGCCAAATTCAAATGAATGCCACAACAAAACGGCTTGTCGCCCAAGCCGTGGCTCATGGCGGCCAAGCTGTCGTGCACTTTGCCCAAATGGCGGTCTATCCACACTTGGCTGCGCTCAGCCTCTGAGCGGCCAGCCCAATGCGCCTCTAGGCGAGCGGTGATGGCGGCGTCCAGCAAACCGTCGGCCAACGCTTCCCAGGTTTTCACTTCTGTACGTTCACGCCCACTGGGGGGTATGAGCTTGCCCACAGGGGACAAGGTATCCAGGTATTCCACGATGACACGTGAGTCAAACAAGGCCTCACCCCCCTCCATGACCAAACAGGGCACTTTGCCCAAGGGGTTGGAGGCGGTGATGGTGGTGTCAGCAGCCCAAACATCTTCCAGCACAAATTGGTATTCGAGTTTTTTCTCGGCCATGACAACGCGCACTTTGCGCACATAGGGGCTGGGGACAGAGCCAATCAGTTTCATACTTACGCTGGTTTTGTTTCGCTGTGGGTCATTCTATAGAGTCAGTGTGACCATGCCTCGCGCTAGCAAGACAAGCCCCGCCTAGAATCGGCTATATGAATACTTTTGCTGTGACCGCCTTGTCGCCCTTGGATGGGCGTTACGCCAACAAACTCAAGCCTTTGCAGCTGCTCATGAGCGAGCACGGCTTTATGCAACGCCGCGTTCAAGTCGAGGTGGCTTGGTTTATCGCTTTGAGCGATGCGGGCATGGCAGAGTTCAAGCCTCTGAGCAGCGCTGCACGCACCCATCTGCAACATTTGGTACAAGCGTTTTCGCCCCAAGACAGCATGGCCATCAAAGCGATTGAGCGCACCACCAACCACGATGTGAAGGCGGTGGAGTATTGGCTCAAAGAGCAGTGCCAACTGCCCAGCCTGTCTGCTGCACTGCGCGAAGAGTTAGGCCTTGCCAATGAATTCATCCATTTCGCTTGTACCAGCGAAGACATCAACAACACCAGCCATGCTTTGCAGTTGCAAGCCGCCAGAGAACAGGTGCTGTTGCCTGCTATCAATGCCGTGATCGACAAACTGCGAGAGATGGCGCACCGCTATGCCCATGACGCCATGCTGAGTCGCACCCATGGGCAAACCGCCAGCCCCACCACCGTGGGCAAAGAGATCGCCAATGTGCTGATGCGTTTGCAAATTGCGCGTCAACGCATAGACAGCGTGCCGCTCTTGGCCAAAATGAATGGGGCGGTAGGCAACTACAACGCCCATGTTGCAGCCAGTGCAAGCATCGATTGGCCAGCGTTTGCAAAAGGCGTCATAGAGTCGCCCCAAAGCGCGGGAGGTTTGGGTTTGCTGCAACAGCCTTACAGCATCCAAATCGAGCCGCACGACTACATGGCCGAGCTGTTTGACGCTGTTGCCCGCAGCAACACCATCTTGATTGACCTCTCGCGTGACCTGTGGGGCTACATCTCTTTGGGTTATTTCAAACAGCGCTTGAAAGAGGGCGAAATTGGCTCATCCACCATGCCGCACAAAGTCAATCCCATCGACTTTGAAAATGCCGAAGGTAATTTAGGTTTGGCCAATGCGCTGCTGCGCCACTTAAGCGAAAAGCTGCCCATCAGCCGTTGGCAACGGGACTTGTCCGACAGCACCGTGCTGCGCAACATGGGCGTGGCGCTGGGCCACAGCGATTTGGCCTACCAGTCGCTGTTGCAAGGTTTGAACAAACTTGAGCTCAACCCCCAAGCTTTGGCAGCCGATTTAGACAATGCGTGGGAAGTGTTGGCCGAGCCCATACAAACCGTGATGCGCCGCTATGGCGTGGCCGGCGCTTACGAACAACTCAAAGACCTGACACGCGGCCAGCGCGTGACGCGCGAAGCCTTGCATGGATTGATCCACAGCTTGGCCATTCCAGAGGCTGAAAAACAGCGCCTGCTGGCTTTGACGCCGGCCAACTATGTGGGCTTGGCGTCTTCCTTGGCACGTTCTGCATAACGGTTAAACCGCCACGAGTCACCGTGCAAGGTGATGCGTCGCCACACCGCTCTCTTGGACCCTGGGCTCATCTCGGGCCAGCGCTGCACCTCTTCAAAGGTGCGACCACACCCCTTGCACAGCGGGTCTCCTTGACTGGTTGAGCAAATCGCAATGCAAGGTGTGTCGGTTGTACTGTCGTACCACCCCTTCCAAGCGGCATAGGCCTTGGCCGGAAAGCCTTTTTCAGCTGCCTCGTCTTGATGGTGGTAAATCATCAAGGCATAGACCTCGGCCAAGGCGCGTAACTCTGGCGCCAGTGTGACGCCATCGGGCGAAGGCTTTAGGGCTCGCCAATGGTTGATGGCCGACTCGATGTCGGTGATGTGGATGGCGCTCATGCTCAATAGGGCTGTAAAAGTTCGCGACGTACCCGCTCTAAGGTTCGTAAACGCGAATCGATGATAGAGGCTTCCATGTTGCCCGCGCGGTCGAGCTTGCCGTCTTTGGCGAGTTTTTTGGCCAGTTCTTGGGCCGCCCTTAAGCGGTCGATGGCACCTACCTCGTCCCAGCGCACCACATGAAACTCTGCATCGGCTCGCAGGGCCCGCAAGCGGTCGCCGCTTTGCAAAAGCGCTTGCGA
>JBILIR010000133.1:0-5109 GCA_044368955.1 Limnohabitans sp. | reverse complement strand
GTGCGTTAAAAAAACAGTCACGCCGTCGTGGTGAAATTGGTAGACACGCTATCTTGAGGGGGTAGTGGCGAAAGCTGTGCGAGTTCGAGTCTCGCCGACGGCACCATCACCAGCTTTTTGTCTTGCTGGAGTCAGATATTTTTGTCAATCTAGCTTCCAAAGCTTCAACCCGAGATTGAAATGATTCTTGAGCAGTATCTGCCCGTTTTATTGTTTATCCTTGTTGGCCTGTTGGTCGGTGTGGCTCCGCAGGCCATTGGCTATTTCTTAGGTCCGCAGCGGCCTGACGCAGCTAAAAATTCCCCCTACGAATGTGGCTTTGAAGCCTTCGATGACGCTCGAAGCAAATTCGATGTACGTTACTACTTGGTAGCGATTCTTTTCATTCTTTTTGATTTAGAGATCGCTTTTCTTTTTCCATGGGCTGCATCACTGAAAGAAATTGGAACCACGGGTTTTGTGGCCATGATGATTTTTCTGGCTATCCTTGTCGTGGGCTTCGTCTACGAATGGAAAAAAGGCGCCCTCGATTGGGAATAACTTATGTCACTTGAAGGCGTTTTCAAAGAAGGCTTCATCACCACCTCTTATGACTCGGTGGTGAATTGGGCTAAGACTGGCTCACTTTGGCCCATGACCTTTGGCTTGGCTTGCTGTGCCGTAGAAATGATGCATGCGGGTGCTGCTCGCTATGACATCGATCGTTTTGGTATGTTGTTTCGTCCCAGCCCTCGCCAGTCCGACTTGATGATTGTGGCCGGAACCCTTTGTAACAAGATGGCCCCTGCTTTGCGAAAGGTCTATGACCAAATGAGTGAACCGCGATGGGTTCTTTCTATGGGCTCTTGCGCCAATGGCGGTGGCTATTACCACTACAGTTATTCGGTGGTCAGAGGGTGCGACCGCATTGTGCCCGTCGATGTTTATGTGCCGGGTTGCCCACCCACGGCAGAAGCTTTGCTCTATGGCATCTTGCAATTGCAAAACAAGATTCGCCGTGAAAACACCATTGCCCGTGGATAACAAACAATGGCGTTGACTGTTTCAATCACCCAACTCGAAGACACTTTGCGCAAAGTGTTTGGCAGTTACTCGCCTGAACTCTCACTCGCTTTGGGTGAAATCACCATGACGGTTGAGGCCAAAGACTATTTTGAAATTGCCCAAGTACTGCGCGACCATGCCGACTTGGCCTTTGAGCAACTGATCGATTTGTGTGGTGTCGATTACTCTGACTACAAAAACAACGCGCCTTCTGCGTTCACAGATTTGCCCCGCTACGCTGTGACCAGCCATTTGCTGTCATTGACACACAATTGGCGCTTGCGTCTGCGAGTATTCGCCACAGATGACGATGTGCCTATCCTGCCATCGGTAACTGAGTTATGGAATTGCGCCAATTGGTACGAACGTGAAGCCTTCGATCTCTTTGGTATTTTGTTTGAAGGGCACTTGGATTTACGTCGCATTCTCACTGACTACGGTTTCATAGGTCATCCTTTCCGTAAAGACTTCCCAACCTCTGGTCATGTCGAAATGCGCTATGACGCAGAACAAAAACGTGTGATTTACCAACCCGTCACCATCGAGCCTCGAGAAATCACGCCACGTATTGTTCGAGAAGACAACTATGGCGGTTTGCACTGATCGCATATGGCTGATATTAAAAATTATACATTGAACCTTGGACCGCAGCATCCCGCTGCCCACGGTGTTTTGCGCTTGGTTCTTGAGCTGGACGGCGAGGTGGTGCAGCGTGCTGACCCGCACATTGGTTTGCTTCACCGTGCGACTGAAAAGTTGGCTGAAAGCAAAACCTATATCCAAGCTTTGCCCTATATGGACAGACTCGACTATGTGTCGATGATGTGCAATGAGCATGCCTATTGCTTGGCCATAGAAAAGCTGATGGGTTTGGAAGTGCCGGTTCGTGCCCAATACATACGCGTCATGTTCTCCGAAATCACCCGCATGCTGAACCATTTGATGTGGTTGGGTGCGCATGGTTTCGATTGCGGCGCAATGAATATCTTGATTTATTGTTTCCGTGAGCGTGAAGACCTGTTTGACATGTACGAGGCTGTGTCAGGTGCCCGCATGCATGCTGCCTATTTCCGACCAGGTGGTGTGTACCGCGATTTGCCAGACGCCATGCCACAGTACCAAGCTAACAAAATCAAAAATGCCAGAGCGATTGCGCAGCTAAATGAAAACCGCCAAGGCTCTTTGCTTGACTTCATCGAAGACTTTACAAAACGCTTTCCCAAATACGTTGACGAGTACGAAACCTTGTTGACTGACAACCGTATTTGGAAGCAGCGAACCGTTGGCATTGGTGTGGTCACTCCCGAGCGAGCCAAAAATCTGGGTTTCACCGGCCCTATGTTGCGCGGCTCGGGCATTGCTTGGGATTTGCGTAAGCACCAGCCCTATGACGTCTATGACCAGATGGATTTTGATATCCCTGTTGGCAAAACCGGAGACTGTTACGACAGGTATTTGATTCGTGTAGAAGAGTTGCGGCAATCCAACCGCATCATTGCGCAATGTGTGAATTGGTTGCGTAGCAACCCTGGCCCCGTCATCACTGACAACCACAAAGTGGCACCTCCTAGCCGTGAAGACATGAAGTCCAGCATGGAGGAGTTGATTCACCATTTCAAACTCTTCACCGAAGGATTCCATGTTCCCGAAGGTGAGGCTTACGCGGCGGTAGAGCACCCCAAAGGCGAGTTTGGTATTTACTTGGTCAGCGATGGTGCCAACAAACCTTACCGCCTCAAAATCAGGGCGCCTGGATTTGCGCATTTGTCAGCCATGGATGAAATGACGCGGGGACATATGATTTCAGATACTGTTGCCATCATTGGCACCTTGGATATCGTGTTTGGTGAGATTGACCGATGAACAGCAGACATATGCCCATCATTGAAGCCCAGACTTTTTCTGCAGAGGTTCTGGCTCGTTTCGATAAAGAACTGGCCAAATACCCCTCAGACCAAAAACAGTCTGCTGTCATTGCTTGTTTGTCCATCGTGCAGCAAGTGCATGGCCACGTCAGTCCTGAGGGCGAAAAAGGCGTGGCGCAGTATTTGGGCGTGCCCGTGATGGCTGTGCATGAGGTCAGCACCTTCTACAACATGTTCAATTTGAAGCCAGTGGGGCGCTTCAAAATCAATGTTTGCACCAATTTGCCGTGCCAGTTGCGAGGCGGTCAAAAAGCCATCCATCACTTGTGTGAAAAGCTTCAAGTTGAAGTGGGTGGCACCACCACCGATGGCCTGTTCACATTGCAGCCATCAGAATGCATGGGCGCTTGTGCTGATGCACCCGTTTTACTGGTCAATGATCGGTCGATGTGCAGTTTCATGAGTGACGACAAGCTTGATCAAATGATTGATGGTTTGCGTGCTGCGGCCAAGGAGCAGCCATGAGCTTAGACCGCGTTTTAGCTCCATTCCAGTCTTCAGGTGCGAAATCCTGTTTTCACGGCAGGCATCTGCAACCCCAAATTTATGCGGGTCTGGATGGCAAAAACTGGCGCTTGAAAGACTACGAAGCGCGTGGTGGCTACCAAGCTCTGCGCACCATTCTTGGTATGCAAGGTGCTGAGGGCATGACCCAGGATCAAGTCATTGCCGCCATGAAAGACTCCGGTTTGCGTGGGCGTGGCGGTGCAGGTTTTCCTACTGGCTTGAAGTGGAGTTTCATGCCTCGTCAGTTTCCAGGGCAAAAATACCTTGTGTGTAACTCTGACGAAGGTGAGCCCGGCACTTGCAAAGACAGGGACATCTTGGAGTTCAATCCCCATATCGTCATTGAAGGCATGGCCATTGCTGCTTATGCCATGGGTATCTCTGTGGGCTACAACTACATCCATGGTGAAATTTTTCAAAGCTATGAACGATTTGAAGAAGCCTTGGAAGAGGCTCGTGCCGCAGGTTACTTGGGCGACAAGATCATGGGCAGCCCATTCAATTTTCAATTGCATGCAGCCCATGGTTTCGGTGCTTATATTTGCGGCGAAGAGACAGCCTTGCTGGAGTCCTTGGAAGGCAAAAAAGGCCAGCCACGTTTTAAGCCACCTTTTCCTGCCAGCTTTGGTGTCTATGGAAAACCCACCACCATTAATAACACGGAAACTTTTGCGGCTGTTCCTTGGATCATTCGCAACGGTGGCCCTGCCTACTTGGCCTGTGGCAAGCCCAATAACGGTGGGACCAAGATTTTCTCGGTCAGCGGCGACGTAGAACTGCCCGGCAACTATGAAGTGCCCATGGGCACCTCTTTTGCAAAGTTGCTGGAACTTGCAGGCGGCATGCGTGTTGGGCGCCAACTCAAAGCGGTTATTCCAGGCGGTTCCTCTGCACCTGTGTTGCCAGCTTCCATCATGATGGACATCACCATGGACTATGACGCCATTGCCAAAGCTGGCTCTATGCTGGGTTCAGGTGCAGTCATTGTGTTGGATGACACACGCTGCATGGTCAAGAGTTTGCAGCGTTTGTCTGCGTTTTACATGCACGAATCTTGCGGGCAATGTACCCCTTGCCGTGAAGGCACAGGTTGGTTGTGGCGCATTGTTGATCGCTTAGAGACTGGTCAAGGCAAAGCCGCTGACATGGACTTGCTCGACAGCGTTGCTGAAAACATCATGGGCAGAACTATTTGTGCGCTGGGAGATGCTGCAGCCATGCCTGTGCGCGGCATGCTCAAGCATTTCCGTCCTGAATTTGAACACCACATCACGCACAAGACCTGCATGGTCCCTGCGTACATTTAAGCGCGGCTCAGAACATGGTTGAACTTCAAATCGACGGAAAAACAGTGCAGGTCACCGAGGGCAGTGTGGTGATCCAAGCTGCGGAACAAGCAGGAACTTTTATTCCGCATTTTTGTTATCACAAGAAACTCAGCATCGCCGCCAATTGCCGCATGTGCTTGGTCGATATCGAAAAAGCACCCAAGCCTATGCCAGCGTGTGCAACACCTGTGACGCAAGGCATGGTGGTGCATACCAAGTCTGAGCGTGCCATCAAGGCGCAGAAGTCGGTCATGGAATTTTTGCTGATCAACCACCCACTTGATTGCCCGATTTGCGACCAAGGT
>JBILIR010000132.1:0-5111 GCA_044368955.1 Limnohabitans sp. | reverse complement strand
CACTTTGCAAAATGTTCCCTTGAGGGCAGGGGGTGTCTCCCGCCATTGATCGCCAAGGCGGTGTCATGCGTCGCTAAATCGGTGTTGATGTCAGCGAACAAAGCATGGGCGATATGTTGTTCTTCAAATTGCTGGCGGCCTGCTTCGGGCTTGGCCAAGTCGGCGCTGCAATCGATGATCACAGCTGAAGTGGATTGAAGTTGTGCAACAGAAATCAGGGTGGTGTACATGGTTCAGTGGTCCTCAGCGGGTGAGTCGGGTACGGCGCGGGTACGCAGCACGGTGGAGGCGATGCCACTGGCGATGATTAGCCACATGCCCAACCAACCGATGGTGGGCAATTGTTCCTCAAACAGAAACACGCCGTACAGGGCAGCAAACACAATGCCAGCGTATTGCAAATTGGCCACCACCAAGGTGGCGCCGCGTGAATAGGCGCGGGTCAAGCACATTTGCCCCAAGGATGCCAATATGCCAATCGGCAGCAGCCACACCGCATGGTCCCAATGCCAAGGTGATACACCGACAAACGCCATACCTGCGCCACCAGCCAAGGTGGTGCCCAGCGCGAAATAAAACACTACCCGAACCACAGGCTCGCCGGCCCGTCCCAGCGCCATCACTTGCATGTAAGCAAACGCGGACACAAAGCCCGACATCAAGCCCACCATGCCAGCAAATATTTGGTCTTGCTCAATGGTGGGTCGCAACATCATGACCACGCCGACAAAACCGCTGAGCACCGCCAGCACCAAGGGGCCTTGGCGGCGCATGTCAACGCTTGTGCCAGTCAGGGTGCCCATCAAGGTGCCACCCACCAAAAAAGCGGCGATCCACACACTGCTCATGTAGTTCAGGGTCATGGCGGTGGCCAAGGGTAATTTGCCCAAGGCGTAAAACCAAGCGCCCAGTGAAAACACGCCCACCACATTGCGCCAAAAATGCATCATAGGAACAGGCGTGTGCAGTGAGGTGCCCGCAAAACGGGCGTAAACACCCATCATCAGCAGGCTGATGATGCCGCGGTAAAACACCAATTCAGAGGCATGAAAATAAGCAGAGGCGAATTTGACGCAAACCCCCATGCTGGCCAGAAATGCGGAGGCCAGCAGCATCCAAAGCGCTTGCATTTAGCGAGAGGTATCCATTCTGCGGCGGTACCACTCGTGGAAATGTTGCATGCCATCTTCCATGGGGCTTTGGTAAGGTCCCACTTGGTTGTCGCCGCGTTGCATCAGCGCCAAGCGGCCCTGGTCCATGCGTTCGGCGATTTCATCGTCTTCCACACAGGTTTCCATGTAGGCCGCACGTTGCGCCTCTACAAAGCCGCGTTCGAATGCAACGATTTCCTCTGGGTAAAAGAACTCCACCACGTTCATGGTTTTGCGCGGACCCATGGGGTGCAAGGTGGAGACGGTGAGCACATGGGGGTACCACTCGACCATGATGTGCGGGTAGTAAGTCAACCAAATCGCGCCATGTTGGGGGACAGAGCCTTGGTTGTACTGCAGCAAGGCGTTGTGCCAGCGTTCGTAAATGGGACTACCGGCTTTGCCCAGGCGGTTGGCCACGCCCACGGTCTGCACCGAAAACTGATCGTCGAATTCCCAGCGCAGGTCGTCACAGGTGACGAACTGACCCAGGCCCGGGTGGAAGGGGCCGACGTGGTAGTCCTCGAGGTAGACCTCGATGAAGGTCTTCCAGTTGTAGTTGCAGACATGCATTTCGACATGGTCAAGGGCATAACCCGTGAAGTCGAGCTGGCTGCGTGGCCCCATGCCAGCCAAATCGGCCAGCACATCGCGGCCGTTGGCTTCAAAGAGCAAGCCATTCCATTCTTGTAGCGGGTAGTTTTGCAAGTTCAAGCAAGGGTCTTGCTGGAAATGCGGCGCACCCAGCAGCTTGCCTTGGTCAGAGTAGGTCCAGCGGTGCAAGGGGCAGACTACATTGCCGCCCATGCTGCGAGCAGGATCGTTCAAGTTGCCACGGCCTTTGAGCATCACCGCTTGACGGTGTCGGCAGACATTAGAGATGAGTTGTATACCTTGCGGGGTGTTCACCAAGGCACGTCCCTCGTTTTCATGGGCGAGCGCATGAAAATCGCCGACCTGCGGCACAGAGAGCGAGTGGCCAACATATCGCGGGCCACGCTTAAACAGGTGTTCGATTTCACGCTGGTACAGCGATTCATCGAAATAGCTTGAAACTGAGAGTTGGCCAGAGGCCTGCTGCAGTTGAAGACTTAAATCAGACATGGGTGACCTGACCTAAAGACTCCCCACAGGGAGAATGACTGAAAAACTGGGGGGGACCCCAGGCGGAAGCGGATTGTAGCCTCGACTTTTAGCAATATTTCCAAATTTTCAAGATTTAATCGCCCGCCTACAATGGGTTTGACCCTTTTTAAACTCAGTGTGGCATGACCAAAACCAAACCTTCTTCACCTCCTGATGCTTCTGTGCAGGCCCTTCCCGAAAGCTATGAAGCGGGTTTGAAGGAATTGGAAAGCTTGGTGGCGCACATGGAGTCGGGGCAATTGCCTTTGGCGCAGTTGCTGCAAACCTACCAGCGTGGCGCTTTTTTGTTAAGCCACTGCCGTGCACAGTTGCAATCGGTGGAAGAGCAAATCAAAGTGCTGGAAGCGGGCACCTTGAAACAATGGAGTGGCAGCGAATGAAAGCCTTTAATTTCAACCAATGGAGCCAGACCCATTTGGCAGCCATCGAAATGGCTTTGGATGATGGGGTTCCCGCTTATGCACCGGCAGGCTTGGGTGAGGCCATGCGGTATGCGGTGCTGGACGGCGGAAAACGTTTGCGCCCACTTCTCGTTTTAGCCAGTATGGAAGCCAGTGCTTCTGGCCAGCAGGTGGCTTGGATGGAAGATGCAGCGATGCGTTCGGCATGTGCTGTGGAGTTGATCCATGCCTACAGTTTGGTGCATGACGATATGCCCTGTATGGACAACGATGTGCTGCGCCGGGGCAAACCGACGGTGCATGTGAAGTTTGGACAGGCGCAGGCTTTGTTGGCGGGGGACGCTCTGCAGTCGCTGGCTTTTGAATGCCTCACACCAGACGATAGCGATATTCCCGACGCGGTGCAGGCCAAGCTATGCGCATTGCTTGCGAGAGGTGCCGGCCATGCGGGGATGGCGGGTGGGCAAGCCATCGATTTGGCAAGCGTGGGCGTGGCTCTGGATGCTGATGCTTTGCGCCATATGCACCGCTGCAAAACGGGGGCATTATTGGAGGCCAGTGTGCTGATGGGCGCGGTGAGCGGGGACGCCAGTTCGCGTGCCTACCAAGCTTTGCAAAGTTTCGCCCAAGCATTGGGCGTGGCGTTTCAGGTGGTGGACGATATTTTGGACGTCACCGCAGATTCGGCGGTGCTGGGTAAAACCTCTGGCAAAGATGCGGCAGACAACAAACCTACCTATGTGTCTCTGCTGGGTTTGGCAGGGGCTCGACAAGAAGCCAAAGCCTTGGCCGAACAAGCTCAAGCCGCATTGATCAAGAGCGCTTTGCCCAACACACAAGCTTTGCGAGCCTTGACAGATTGGGTCTTGCACCGTCAACATTGAGCATGAATGAAAGGGGCCAAGCATGGCTTTGCTGATACTCGGATTGGTATTGTTCTTAGGGGCGCATTCCACACGCATCTTTGCTGAAAACTGGCGTCAAGCCACCTTAGAGCGCTTGGGCGAAAAAGGCTACAAAGGGGCTTACACCTTGGTGTCATTGGTGGGCTTTGGCTTGATGGTGTTTGGTTTTGACCAGGTGCGTTGGGACAGTCCCATGCTTTGGTCGCCCCCTGTGTGGGCCAAGCATGGGGCGTCTCTATTGATGCTGGTCTCACTGGTGTTGTTGGCCTGTGCCTATGCGCCTCGCAATGCCATCAAGGCCAAGTTGCACCACCCCATGGTGTTGTCGGTCAAGGTATGGGCTTTGGCGCATTTGTTTGCCAACCCGCGTTTGGCTGATGTGGTGTTGTTTGGCGCTTTTTTACTCTGGTCGGTACTTAACTTTCGAGCCGCCCGCCAGCGCGATCGCTTGGCCGCCACTTCAGCGCCAGTTGGGGAAGAAAGTGGGGTACCTCAGCCAGAGGTATCCAGCGTTACCACCTGGCTTGCGGTGGGCATAGGCGTGGCGCTATGGGTGTTCTTGATGTTGCGCGGCCACGCCTGGTTATTTGGGGTCAGTCCATTGGGCATGTAAGCCGTAAGCCTCCCCTTGGTAAACCCTAGGCCGCTATAAATTCAGATTGACAATCTCTAGTGTCATGTTAAATTGACACTGTGGATGTCGCTTCGGCTGGTCGAAGCGGTGGTTGCCACGCCATTTGGGGGGCTCCCATGAGCATGCCAAACCGCTGTGAAGCCGCGCTAGAACTGCATTTTTCCCATATTCAAGCCTTGAGTGCACCACCTCGTTTGATGGCTGCCATGCGCCACGCGGTGTTCCCAGGCGGAGCGCGTATTCGTCCTCAGCTGTGTTTGGCAGTCGCCAAAGCCTGTGGTGACGATGCACCGGCGCTTTCAGACGCGGCTGCTGTGGCGATTGAACTCATGCACTGTGCCTCCTTGGTGCACGACGATATGCCTTGCTTTGACGATGCAGACACACGTCGCGGCCAAATCACTGTCCACAAACTGTATGGCGAGCCTTTGGCCTTGCTAACAGGTGATGGCTTGATTGTCATGGCCTACCAAGTTATGGCGCGTGCCGGAAGACTTCATCCCTCTCGTTTGGTAGAGCTGATTTCCACCATCAGCGATGGTGTGGGTGCTCCTGACGGCATCGTGGCGGGACAAGCTTGGGAGTGCGAAACCAAGGTAGCGCTCAGCCAATACCAACGTGCCAAAACAGGTGCTTTGTTTGTGGCAGCCACTTGCGCTGGCGCCCAATCTGCAGGCGTCGATCCCGCACCTTGGCGTGCATTGGGTGAAGCGCTGGGTGAGGCCTACCAAGTGGCTGATGACATTCGAGACGTCATGGGTCAAGCTGAGACCTTAGGCAAACCCGTGGGCCAAGATGCTCAGCATGGCCGTCCCAGCGCCGCTGCCGACCTAGGGTTGGCAGGTGCGTTGGCGTATTTCCAAAAGCTGATGGA
>JBILIR010000115.1:0-5563 GCA_044368955.1 Limnohabitans sp. | reverse complement strand
TTGGACGCGTGGTAGACGCGGTCGGCGTTCAAGCCGCGCTTGAAGGTGGTGCCGCCCTTGCTCACGTCTTCGGTCAAGGTGCCTTTCAAAATGCCCAGCCAGTTGCGATAGGCCAAGAGCTTGTCTTCGGCATCCACCGCGGCCACGGAATCTTCCAGGTCAAGGATGGTGGAGAGAGCGGCTTCGACCACCAAGTCACACACACCCGCAGGGTCGGTGGCGCCAATGGGGTGCTTGGCGTTGATTTGGATGTCCAAATGCAAGCCGTTGTGGATCAGCAAAACCGAAGAGGGATGTGCCGCGTCACCTTGGTAACCGACAAATTGCTTGGGGTCGGCCAAGGCCGAGGTTTTGCCGCCCTTGAGGGTGACCACCAAAGCGCCTTTGACCACGGCGTAGCCGATGGAGTCGATGTGCGAGCCTTGCTTCAGCGGCGCGGTGCGGTCCAGCACGTAGCGGGCATATTCAATGACTTTGGCGCCGCGCTTCTCGTTGTAGCCCGGGCCTTTGGCGCAACCGTCGGCTTCAGAAATGACGTCGGTGCCATACAAAGCGTCGTAAAGCGAACCCCAACGCGCATTGGCGGCATTCAAAGCGTAACGAGCGTTCAAGATGGGCACCACCAACTGCGGGCCGGCTTGCTGGGCCAATTCGGCGTCGACGTTGGCGGTGGTGGCTTTGAATTTGGCTGGTACGGGTACCAAGTAACCGATCTGGTTCAAAAAAGCTTGGTAAGCCGCCATATTGGCAATGGGGCCGGGGTGGGCTTGGTGCCAAGCGTCAAGTTCGGTTTGCAAGCGGTCCCGTTCGGCCAGCAAGGCTGCATTCTTGGGCGCCAAGTCGGCCACGATGGCGTCAAAGCCTCGCCAGAAACTGACGCTGGACACTCCTGTGCCAGGCAATACCTGTTGGTCTATGAATTGGTAAAGAGGGGTGGCAACTTGGAGTCGGTAAACAGAGGTGCGAGCAGTCATTGTTTGTGTATTGAAAAAAGCCGATAAAAAAACAAAAAGCCATGAATGGCTGTATGTCCATTGTAGAGAATGGGCACAGACAAGTTTTAGGCAGGCCCGCCTCGTAGAATGGGCGAATGCTTTTGGTTCAACATGATTTGCAAGCGGCCTTGGCCCAATCCTTGGAAGCCCTGATGCCCGGCGCGTCGGCCAAGGCCGTGCTGGAGTACCCCAAAGTCGCCGCTCATGGCGACTGGGCAGTGACTGCCGCCATGCAATTGGCCAAGCCCTTAAAGCGAAATCCCCGCGACCTGGCCGAGGCCTTGCGTCAATCCTTGCTGGACTCGGATGCCGCCAAGCGTTGGGTTCAAGCCATTGAGATTGCCGGCCCAGGTTTCATCAATATCCGCTTAACGCCAAATGCCCAGCACCAAGTGGTGCGAGAAGTCTTGCGTCAAGCGTCTGGCTTTGGCAGGCAAGTTCCGCATGGCCAACGTTTGTTGGTGGAGTTTGTGTCAGCCAATCCCACAGGCCCTTTGCATGTGGGCCATGGTCGTCAGGCTGCCTTGGGCGACGCCATTTGTAATTTGTTCGACACCCAAGGCTGGTCGGTGCACCGTGAGTTTTATTACAACGATGCCGGTGTGCAAATCCATACCTTGGCCGTGTCCACCCAGTGCCGCGCCAAAGGCTTGTCGCCCGGCGACGCTGCTTGGCCCGAGAACGCCTACAACGGCGATTACATCGCCGATATTGCACGCGACTTTTTAGACAAAAAAACCGTGACAGCCGATGACCGCAGTTTCACCGCCAATGGCAATGTTGACGATCTAGACAATATTCGCGATTTTGCAGTCGCCTATTTGCGACGCGAACAAGACTTGGACTTGCAAGCCTTTCAGGTGAAGTTTGACCACTACTATTTAGAGTCAAGTCTGTACACCGACGGCCGTGTCGAACAGGCGGTGGCGTCTTTGAACACTTCGGGCCACACCTATGAGCAAGACGGTGCGCTGTGGTTGCGCTCCACCGACTTTGGCGACGACAAAGACCGCGTGATGCGCAAGTCCGACGGCAGCTACACCTATTTTGTGCCCGATGTGGCTTACCACTTGGCCAAATGGGGGCGTGGTTTCACCAAGGTCATCAACATCCAAGGCACCGACCACCACGGCACCATCTCCCGTGTGCGTGCCGGTTTGCAAGCCGCCTCTCAGCAACAGGGCTTGGCTATTCCCCAAGGCTATCCCGACTATGTGCTGCACACCATGGTGCGGGTCATGCGCGGCGGTGAAGAGGTGAAGATTTCCAAACGCGCGGGCAGTTATGTGACCCTGCGTGATTTGATTGAATGGACCAGCAAAGACGCGGTTCGTTTCTTTTTGCTCAGCCGCAAGCCGGACACGGAATATGTTTTTGATGTGGACTTGGCGCTGGCGCAAAACAACGACAACCCGGTGTTTTATGTGCAATACGCTCATGCGCGGATTTGTTCTGTGCTGGCCACGTGGGGTGAATCCAGTGGTTTGAGGCCCACGCATTTGGCCGATGTCGATTTGGCGGCTTTAGATTCGCCTGCCGCGCTGTCACTTTTGCGGATGCTGGCCCGTTATCCAGATATGTTGCAACAAGCTTGTACCGATTTCGCCCCTCATGATGTGAGTTTTTACCTGCGTGAATTGGCCTCGGCCTACCACAGCTATTACGATGCAGAACGTATCTTGGTCGACGAGCCTTTGGTGCGCCAAGCGCGGGTTGCCTTGGTAGCGGCAGTGGCGCAGGTTTTGCACAATGGTTTGGCGGTTTTGGGCGTGTCTGCGCCCACACGGATGTAAAGGTCAAGCATGCAATCTTTTTTTCGACAACGTGGCAACACGGTTTTAGGCTTTATTTTGGGCTTGGTGGTAGGTTTGACCGTGGCCTTGGTGGTGGCGATTTACGTCACCAAAGTGCCGATTCCGTTTTTGGACAAAGGCTTGAGTCGCAACGCCGAACAAGATGCGGCAGAGAAAAAAAAGAACAAAGACTGGGACCCCAACGCGCCGCTGTATGGCAAAAGCCCTGCAGCCAACGCACCCGCTGCGGACAAGCCAGTGCCCAATCCGGCGGCAATTCCCCCGCCTGCTCCACCTGCAGAGTCTAGTTCTGCGGACCCCTTGGGCGATTTGGCGCTTAGCAAAACCCAAAGTGCCGATACTTTTTATTATTTTGTGCAGGTTGGCGCCTTTAACGGCAGCGAAGAAGCGCAAACCCAGCAAGCCAAGTTGGCTTTGGGTGGTTTTGACCCCAAAATCTCTGAGCGTGAACAAAACGGCAAAATCGTCTATCGAGTGCGTTTAGGCCCTTTCGAGACCAAAACCGAGGCTGAAGACGCCCAAGACAAACTCAAAGCCACCAAATTTGAATCCGCACTCATGCGGGTTGAACGCTGATCTTTTTTTTCAAGAGGCCCACCATGCAACGCCGTACATTTTCAGCCCTGACCTTGGGCTCACTTTCTTCCCTCTATTTTGCGCCAGCCATCGCACAGTCTGGCTTCAAGGAAGGCACTGATTACCTCAAGCTCAGCCAAGCAGTACCTACCGAAGTGGCCAAAGGCCGTGTCGAAATTCTGGAATTCTTTTGGTACAACTGCCCGCATTGCAACGCCTTTGAACCCACGCTCAGTGCTTGGAGCAAAAAGATGCCCAAAGACGTCGAACTCAAGCGGGTTCCGGTGCGCTTTCGTGCTGAATTCGAACCACAGCAACGGGCTTACTACGTGCTAGAAGCTTTGGGCAAAGTAGAAGAGTTGCAAACCAAGATGTTCGCGGCCATCCATACCGAACGCCAAACCCTCACCACCTTAGAGCCTTTGCTGGGCTGGGCCGAGAAAAACGGCATCCCCAAAAAGCAGTTCACCGATTTGTACAACTCCTTTGCCGTGATCGGCAAAGCCCGCCGCGCGGCGCAGTTGCAAGAGCAGTTCAAGGTCGAGGGTGTGCCAGCACTTGGGGTGGCGGGGCGTTATTACGTGGATGGCTCCTTGGCTGGCAGCATGGATCGGGCTTTGCAAATCGTTGATTTCTTGATTGGCGAGGTGCGCAAAGGACGCTGAATTCGGGGGGATTCTGCCCCTACAATGCAAGCCATCCTTCCATCAGCAATTTTCGTGCCTTGAAAAAACTTCTTTATTTATGTTGCCTTGCTGCGGCTTTGCAGTCTCCCATGGTTGCATGGGCGGAAAAAGCCGACCGTGGCAAGCCCATGAACATCGAGGCGGATAACTTAGACCACGACGAACTCAAGCAACTCAGCATCTTCACCGGCAAAGTCGTCGCCACCAAGGGCACCTTGATTTTGCGGGGTGCTCGCTTGGAAGTTCTGCAAGACCCCGAGGGTTACCAATACGGCTTGCTGACCGCCGAGCCTGGGAAAAAGGCTTTTTACCGTCAAAAGCGCGAAGGCTTGGACGAATGGATGGAGGGCGAGGGTGAGCGTATCGAGTACGACAGCCGCTCCGACCGCGTCACCCTCATCAACCGCGCCCAAATTCGCCGCTACCGTGGCACCGTGTTGAACGACGACATCAGCGGTCAGCGCATCATTTATGAAAACTTGACCGACCAATTCACGGTGGACGGCAAGAACGCTGGTGGCAAGCCCAGCGCTGAATCGTCTGGGCGGGTTCGCGCGGTACTGACCCCGCGCAAAAAAGACGAGGCAGGCAAGTGAATTCCACGCCTGCCCCCATCAGCCGGTTGGTGGCGCAGCATCTGCAAAAGTCCTATATCAGCCGCACCGTGGTGCACGATGTGTCTATTTCTGTGTCCAAAGGTGAAGTGGTCGGTTTGCTCGGCCCCAATGGTGCGGGCAAAACCACCTCTTTTTACATGATCGTGGGCTTGCTGCGCGCAGATGCGGGAACCATCTCCATCGATGGCGAGTCGGTTGAGGATTTGCCGATCTACCGCCGAGCTCGCATGGGCTTGAGCTATTTGCCCCAAGAGGCTTCGATTTTTCGCAAACTCAATGTGGCCGACAACGTACGCGCGGTGTTGGAGTTGCAACAAGACAGTTCGGGCAAGCCCTTGGACAAAAACACCATTGAAACCCGCTTGAATGGATTGTTGCAAGAGTTGCGCATCGAGCATTTGCGTGATTCGCCAGCGCCCTCCTTGTCGGGGGGTGAGCGCCGTCGGGTGGAAATCGCCCGAGCCTTGGCCACGCAACCACGCTTTATTTTGTTGGATGAACCCTTTGCGGGTATTGATCCGATTGCGGTGCTGGAAATTCAGCGCATCATCGGTTTTTTGAAAGCCAAAGGCATTGGGGTGCTGATCACCGACCACAATGTGCGCGAAACCTTGGGCATTTGTGACCACGCCAGCATCATCAGCGAAGGCCGTGTGCTGGCCGAGGGAACGCCTGAAGAAATCGTCAACAACCCAGAGGTACGGCGGGTGTACCTGGGCGAAAACTTCCGCATGTGAGGGCAAGGCACAGCTTATGAAGCAAGGCCTGTCACTTCGCGTCTCGCAGCATCTGGCGCTCACGCCCCAGCTGCAGCAGTCCATTCGCTTGTTGCAACTCTCTACCTTGGAGTTAAGCCAAGAGATCGACCAAATGCT